>DATARE010000469.1:0-16312 GCA_036264295.1 Micropepsaceae bacterium
CGGACCGGGACGAGCCGATGGCCGGCGAGGCGCGCGCGGATTTCTCGCGCGAGCGGCGCTGTATCGTGACGGGCGAGGTTCTGCCCGAAGCGAGGCTGTTGCGCTTCGTTCTGGCGCCTGACGGCAGCATTGTTCCCGATGTGCAGGCCAAGCTGCCGGGCCGAGGCATCTGGGTTCGGGCCGAGCGTACGGCCATTGCACAGGCGGTCACGAAGCGGCTGTTCGCCAAGGCCGCCAAGGCGCAGGTTCGTGCGGATGCGGACCTTGCCGATCAGGCAGAGACGCGGATTGTGGAACGGATGCTCGCCTATCTGGGAATGGCGCGGCGCGCGGGGGAATTGCTTTTAGGCTTCGATTCCGTTGAAAGGGCCTTGCGTGCGCCGAACCCTCCCCCACTTATCATAGAGGCGGCCGAAGCGGCTCCCGATGGGCGCCGGAAATTGCAGGCCGCGGCAATTGTCACCCGGCATGTCCCTTTTGTGATAGGCGCACTCGGCAATGCCGAATTGAGCTTGGCTCTCGGAAGGGCAAATGTGGTACATGCAGCCCTCAAACCGGGACGGATTGCGGAACGGCTGATATTCGAGGCGGCGCGTCTCGCCGGGTTCCGTCCTCTTAGGTCCTGGGTCTGGGAAGGTTTTTCGGGCGGGTGATGGCGTGGCCGGGCGAATGCCGTTGGCCTTTTTTTGGTTTCAATGTGCGTGAAAGGATCGAATGAGCGAGACGGATGACAGCGGTGCGCGGACACGCGGGGCAACGGGCGGTGGCGGCAAGACTTTGTCGTTGAAGCGCACGGAAACCTCGACGGTTCGCCAGAGCTTCAGCCATGGCCGCAGCAAGGCGGTCGTGGTGGAGAAGAAGCGCGCCCGCGTAATGCCAGGCGCGGGTCCCACCAAAGTTGCAGCCGAAGCGGAAAGGCCATCCGCCAAACATGCCGCGGCCGAAGAGGCTCTGCACCCAACGGTCGACGCGCGCGAGGAAGCGCGCCGTCAGGCAGCCAATCGGGGCGGCGTGGTGCTGCGCGAATTGACGGAGGACGAGAAGGAAGCGCGGTTGCGCGCCTTGACCGACGCCAAATACGCCGAGGAAGAGCTGCGCAAGCGCGCCGAGGAAGATGCCGCCCGCCGCTCGGTCGAGGAAGAGCGGATGCGCCGCGAGCGCGACGCAGCGGAAAAGCGCAAAGCCGAAGAAGAAACGCGCAAAGCCGTCGAAGAGGACGCGCGCCGCCGCGCCGAACAAGAGGCTGCCCGGCGCCTCAAGGAAAAAGAAGCCGAGACAACCACCCCGGCGCCCGCTGTCGTTGCGCCCGTCACGCCCCTTGCCAAGCGCGCCCGCGAACTCACCGAAGAAGAAGAAGAGAGTAGCGCCAAGAAAGGCAAAACCCCGGCCAAGGTGCCCGCCGCCCGCAAAGCGGTGCCCGGTGGCCGCCGCGCCGGCAAGCTCACCATCACCCGCGCTTTGTCCGAAGACGACGATCGCATGCGTTCGCTCGCATCCTTCCGCCGTCAGCAGGCGCGTGCGCATCGTCAGCAGCAGGCGCCCGCTCAGGCCGGTCCGCGCGAAGTGATCATCCCGGAAACCATCACCGTTGCCGAACTGGCCAACCGCATGGCGCGTCGCGGCGTCGACATCATCAAGGTGCTGATGAAGAGCGGCATGATGGTGACGACCAACGACACCATCGATGCCGACACCGCGGAATTGGTGGCGACCGAGCTTGGTCATTCGGTGAAGCGCGTGGCGGAATCCGACGTGCTGGAAGGCTTGCGCGGATTGGTCGACGACGATGCCGATCTCACGCCGCGTCCGCCCATCGTGACCGTGATGGGCCATGTCGACCACGGCAAGACCTCGCTGCTCGATGCGCTGCGCAAGACCGATGTGGTCGCAGGCGAAGCCGGCGGGATCACCCAGCATATCGGCGCCTATCAGGTGCAATTGCCTTCGGGCGCGAAGATCACCTTCCTCGATACGCCGGGCCATGCGGCGTTCACCGCAATGCGCGCCCGCGGCGCGAAAGTGACGGACCTCGTCATTCTCGTGGTTGCCGCCGATGACGGCGTCATGCCGCAGACGGTGGAAGCCATCGCTCATGCCAAGGCGGCGGGTGTGCCGATCATTGTCGCCATCAACAAGGTCGACAAAGCCGACAGCAATCCGATGCGGGTGAAGAACGAATTGCTGCAGCACGAAATCCAGGTCGAAGAACTGGGCGGCGACGTGCTCGCGGTCGAAGTCTCGGCGACCAAGGGGATTGGCCTCGAAAAGCTCGAGGAAGCGATCATCCTGCAATCCGAAGTGCTGGATTTGAAAGCCAACCCGAGGCGCCCCGCCGACGGCGCGGTGATCGAAGCCAAGTTGGACAAAGGCCGGGGCCCCGTTGCCACCGTGCTGGTCCAGCGCGGCACGTTGCATCAGGGCGACATCATCGTTGCCGGGGCAGAATGGGGCCGCGTGCGTGCGCTCGTGAACGATCGCGGCGAGACGGTGAACGAAGCGGGTCCTTCGCAGCCCGTGGAAGTGCTGGGCCTTTCGGCGGCGCCGGAAGCCGGTGACGAATTCGTGGTGGTGGAATCGGAAGGCCGTGCGCGTGAGGTCAGCGAATATCGGGGCCGCAAGCGGCGCGAAACACGCCAAGCCACGATCTCGCGTCAGTCGCTCGATCAGTTGCTCAAGAGCCGCAAGGAAGGCGAAAAGCGCCTGTTGCCGCTGGTCATCAAGACCGATGTGCAAGGCTCGCTCGAAGCCGTCGAGGGCTCGTTGGCCAGGCTCGGCACCGAAGAGGTCGGCGCGCAGATTCTGCATGGCGGCGTCGGCGGCATTACCGAATCCGATGTGATCCTGGCGCAAGCCTCAGGTGCCGCGATTATCGGCTTCAATGTGCGCGCCAATGCCCAGGCGCGCGACCGGGCGCGGCGCGATGGCGTCGAGATCCGCTATTACAACATCATCTACAACGTCATCGACGATGTGAAAGCGGTGCTGTCGGGCATGCTGGCACCCGAGACGCGCGAACGGTTTCTCGGCAATGCGCAAATCCTGGAGGTGTTCAACATCTCCAAGGTGGGCAAGGTGGCGGGCTGCCGCGTGACCGAAGGCTTGGTGCGGCGCGGCGCGAAGGTGCGCCTCATCCGTCAGGATGTGGTGATTCACGAAGGCGATCTTTCGACCCTGAAGCGCTTCAAGGACGAAGTGCGGGAAGTGCAGTCCGGTCAGGAATGCGGCATGGCCTTCACCAATTATCAGGACATGCAAAAGGGCGACATTATCGAGTGCTACGAGGTCGAAACCATCAAGCGCACGCTCTGAAAGGCGAATAGGCAATCGCCAATGGCGAATGGCTGAAATTGTGCCATTCGCTATTTGCCATTCGCCATTCGCAGCTGGTCATGAATCACCGCTCTCGCCAATCGCACTCCAAGGGTCCCAGCCAGCGCCAATTGCGCGTGGGTGAGGTGCTGCGCCATTCACTCTCGGAGATTTTGCGGGTGAACGAAATCCGCGATCCCGATCTGCTCGGCGTCTCCGTCACGGTGACCGAGGTCAAGCCATCGCCGGACATGCGCCATGCCACGGTGTTCGTGGAACCGCTTGGCGGGCGCAACGCGGACATCATCATCGCGGCGTTGAATCGGCATCGGGGTTTTTTGCGCGGCGAGCTGGGCCACAAGATTACGCTGAAGTTCACCCCCGAGCTGCGCTTCGTCGAAGATACGTCCTTCGCCGAAGCCGAACGGATCGCCAAGATCCTGCATTCCGAGCGGGTGGCGCGCGATCTTGCAGCCGGAACGTCCGAGGACGACGATGGGGCGTAAGCGCAAGGGCTCGCCCATCCATGGCTGGGTCGTGCTGGATAAACCGGGATCCATGACCTCGACGCAGGCCGTGACGCGGGTCCGCCGGCTGTTCGACGCGGCCAAGGCCGGTCATGCCGGCACGCTCGATCCCCTGGCGACCGGGGTCCTGGCCATTGCGCTGGGGGAAGCGACCAAGACCGTCCCCTACGCCATGGAGGGGGACAAGCTTTACCGCTTCACCGCTCGCTGGGGGGAAGGACGGGATACCGACGATTCGGAAGGCAAAATCACCGCCACAAGCGAAACACGCCCCTCGCGGGAGCAGATCCTGGCGCAGATTCCCCGCTTTATCGGCGAAATCATGCAGGTGCCTCCGATCTATTCGGCGATCAAGGTGGAGGGCGAACGGGCCTATGATCTGGCCCGGGAAGGCGAAGATTTCACCCTGCAGGCCCGGCCGATCCTGATCCATGATGCCCGGCTGGTCGATATGCCGGACGCGGACCACGCGGTTTTCGAGGTCGAATGCGGAAAAGGCTCCTACATCCGCGCCTGGGTGCGCGATTTGGCGCTGGCGCTCGGCACCGTCGGGCATGTAACGGCGCTGCGCCGCCTCAGGGTGGGGCCGTTTTCGATTGAAGCCGCGATTTCGCTGGAAACGCTGGAGGCTTTCGGCCATAGTCCCGCCGCTTTGGAGCATTTAAGGCCCATCGCGACCGCGCTGGACGGCATCCTGGCGCTGGCCGTGACGGAGCCGGATTCGGTTCGCCTGCGAAGCGGCAACCCCATCCTCATCCGCGCACCGCATTTTCAGCGGCTGGTGGAACAGCAGGATGGTAACACCGAGCCGGGGGCGGATCTTCAAGGCCTGACGGTCTATCTTTCCACGGCCAAAGGCGAGCCGGTTGCGCTCGCTGAAGTGGCTCAAGGGGAGTTACGGCCGTTCCGGGTATTCACTTTCGGACCGGGCGCATAGGCGCACCGGCCATAGAACGGGACGAGACACGATGTCGGTAACGGCAGAACGCAAAAAAGAAGTCATCACACAATACGCAACCGGTGAAAAAGACACCGGTTCGCCGGAGGTGCAGGTCGCTGTGCTCTCGGAGCGCATCGCGAACCTGACGGAGCATTTCAAGACCCACGCGAAAGACAATCATTCGCGCCGTGGCCTGATCAAGATGGTGTCGCAACGCCGCCGCCTGCTCGATTACGTCAAATCCAAGGACGAATCGCGTTATCAGGCGTTGATCCAGCGTTTGGGCCTGCGCCGCTGACTTCTCTGCTTCAAACCGGCTGCACGTCAGCCGTGTATACGAACCGGCAGTTTCCGGGTTCGATTCCGCGGGCGCCTGGAACAGCGCGCCTGCGGGCACATATTTTCTTGACCACACCAGCAAGGAAGCCCCGTGGCAATCCGGCCTCGGGAAAGAAGGAAAACACCAATGTTCAATGTTCATCGCGAGGAGATCGATTGGGGCGGGCGCAAGCTCGTTCTTGAAACCGGACGGATGGCACGCCAGGCCGATGGGGCTGTTTTGGCGACCTATGGAGAAACGGTGGTGCTCGCCACCGCTGTGGGCATGACCGAGCCCAAGCCGGGGATCGATTTCTTTCCTCTGACTGTCAACTATCAGGAGAAATTCTATGCCGCCGGCAAGATTCCGGGCGGCTATTTCAAGCGCGAGGGACGTCCGACCGAACGTGAGACGCTGATCTCACGCCTGATCGATCGTCCGATCCGGCCGTTGTTCGTGCCCGGCTATCGCAACGAGACGCAGGTCATCATCACGGTGCTGAGCCACGATCTCGAAAACGAGCCCGATGTGGTGGCGATGGTGGCTTCGTCCGCTGCGCTGACGCTCTCCGGCATTCCCTTCATGGGGCCCATCGGGGCTGCCCGCGTCGGCTTCATCAACGGCGAATACCGTCTCAACCCGGTCATCGACGAGATGACCAATTCCGATCTCGAATTGGTCGTCGCCGGCACCGCCGACGCGGTGCTCATGGTGGAATCGGAAGCCAAGGAGCTTTCCGAACAGGTGATGCTCGGCGCCGTCATGTTCGGCCACCGCGAAATGCAGAAGGTGATCGACGCCATCATCCGGCTCGCGGAGCGGGCGGCCAAGGAACCGCGCGAGGTCAAAACCAACGAATATGAGGTGGAATTGGCGCTGCTTGCGCGCCACGTCGAAGACGAATTGAAAGCGGCGTATCAGATCCCTCAGAAGGGTGCGCGTCACGATCGCATCGAAGCCATCAAGAGCGAGGCTGCTGCGGCGCTGATCGGCGAGGAAGAAGGCAAGATTCACCCGAATCTTTTCGGCAAGCTGTTCAAGGAAATGGAGAGCCGCGTCATGCGCGGCGCCGTCATCGACACCGGACTGCGCATCGATGGCCGCGATCTGAAAACCGTGCGGCCTATCGTTTCCGAAGTGGGCGTGCTGCCGCGCGCCCATGGCAGCGCGCTGTTCACGCGCGGCGAAACCCAGGCCCTTGTGGTGGCGACCTTGGGCACCGGCGAGGACGAGCAATTCATCGACTCACTGGAAGGCACCTATAAGCAGCATTTCATGCTGCATTATAACTTCCCTCCCTATTCGGTGGGTGAAGTCGGCCGCATGACCGGCGCGGGCCGCCGCGAAATCGGCCATGGCAAGCTCGCCTGGCGGGCCGTCAATCCGCTGTTGCCGGACAAGGCGGCGTTTCCCTATACCATCCGCGTGGTGTCGGAGATCACCGAGTCGAATGGTTCGTCTTCCATGGCGACCGTATGCGGTTCGTCTCTGGCGCTGATGGATGCGGGCGTGCCTTTGAAGCGCCCCGTGGCGGGCATCGCGATGGGCCTCATCCTCGAGGGCAAGAAATTCGCGGTCCTGTCCGACATTCTGGGCGATGAGGATCATCTCGGCGATATGGATTTCAAGGTCGCGGGCACCGAAACCGGCGTCACCTCGCTGCAGATGGACATCAAGATCACCGGCATCACTGAAGAGATCATGCAGGTGGCGCTCAATCAGGCCAAGGATGGGCGGCTGCACATTCTGGGCGAGATGGGCAAGGCGATCACCGCCGCGCGCGCCGAACTCGGCGAGCACGCGCCGCGCATCGAAACCATCAAGATCCCCACCGACAAGATCCGGGAAGTGATCGGCTCGGGCGGCAAGGTGATCCGCGAAATCGTGGAAAAGACCGGCGCCAAGATCGACATCCAGGACGATGGCACCATCAAGGTGGCGAGCGCCGACGGCGAGTCCATCCGGGCGGCGCTGAAATGGATCAAGTCGATTGTTGCCGAGCCCGAGGTGGGCGAAATCTACGAAGGCAAGGTCGTCAAGATCATGGATTTCGGCGCCTTCGTGAATTTCTTCGGACCCCGCGATGGTCTCGTGCACATTTCCGAACTCGCGTCGAAGCGGGTCGCGAAAGTGAGCGATGTCGTCAAGGAAGGCGATACCGTCAAAGTGAAGCTCATCGGCATGGACGACCGTGGCAAGGTGCGGCTGTCTATGAAGGTGGTGGACCAGGAAACCGGTGAAGACCTCTCCAAGAAACAGGCGGCCGAAGGCGAACAGCAGGCGGGTTGAGCTTTCGAAGCGATGCCGAATGAAACGCCCGGGAGACCCTGTTTCCCGGGCGTTTGCTTGACTGGCATAAGCATCCAGCTATATGTTAGCTAGACTAAGCTAAGCTAAATGCGCCATGGACAAGACCGTCAATATTCACGAGGCAAAGACCAACCTTTCCAGCCTCATCGCCGAAGTGGAAGCCGGCGGGGAGGTGACGATTGCCCGCGCCGGCAAACCGGTCGCCAAATTGGTGCCGCTTAAGCGTCGCGCCCCCGGCAAAGCACGCCGCAATCTCGCGGGCGCGATGAAGGGGAAGATTTGGATTGGTCCCGATTTCGACGACCCGCTGCCGGATGACATCCTCGCGGCGTTCCGCGGGGAGAAGCCGTGAAGCTTCTGCTCGATTCGCACGTCATCTTGTGGTGGCTCGCAAGACCGCGCGCCCTCAAAAAGGACGCCTTGGATACGCTTGAGCTGTCGGAGAATGCGTTGTTTGTCAGCGCGGCCACGTGGTGGGAGCTTGGAATCAAGCGGGCTTTGCAACGAATTCAATTCGATACCGATGCGGTGGCAAGATTTCTCGATGAAGCCAAGGCAACGCGTCTGGCCGTCACTTTTTCGCATGCAGAGACTGCCGCGACGTTGCCGCCTCATCATTCCGATCCATTCGACCGCATGTTGGCAGCGCAGGCACTTGCCGAAGGGCTTGTTCTTATGACCCGTGACAGAGCATTTGACGCATATCGGATTCCCATATTCCCCGCGTGAACTGTGAGCGGATAGCGCCATGGTGATCTTTCGTCTGATCGGCTTCATCCTGATCATCCTCTCGCTGATGCTGCTGGGTGCGGATCTGGTGAGCACGCTGGAGAAGAACGGCGGCACGGTGATCCGGTCTCTCGATCAAATATTGATGCTTCTCGGTGTGGACGCTTCAGCCTGGGCGGAACAGACTCTCCCGCCGCAAATCGCCGGTGGCCTTGGGACGATTATATCCTGGCCGGGCTGGGCGGTGTTGGGCGTGCCCGGCGCGCTGCTTTCAATGATAGGCGGCGGCCCGCCCAAGAACCGGCATGTGCCACCGCCATCTCCGCCGCCCATCAGCCGGTGAACTTCAGCGGGGTTGCGGAGTGCGGTTCGCCCGCTATGATCCCCGCGCTTTTGGAAAATCTGGAAAACAAGCGATGAGCATCGATGCCCCCGAAACCATTGTCGTAAACCGGACCCGTGTCGCCTGCGATGGGGGTGGTGGCGCGCTTGGCCATCCCAAGGTGTATCTGGAAATGGGCGAGGAGAATTTCGTCGAATGCGGCTATTGCGACCGCCGCTTCGTGCTGAGTCCCGAGGCCCTTGAAGCACGCGCCAAGGGGGAGGCGCCGGCGCATTGAACGAAACCGTGCATGGATCGCTTCGCAACCGCGCGCTTCAGCCGGGCGATCATCTGTATCTGATCGACGGGTCCGGCTTCATCTTCCGGGCCTATCACGCGCTGCCGCCGCTCAATCGCAAATCCGATGGCCTGCCCACGGGGGCGGTGTCCGGCTTCTGCAATATGCTGTGGAAGCTTCTGGAAGACAGCAAAGCCGGCGATAGGCCGAGCCATCTGGCCGTCATCTTCGATGCCGGCCGGGCCAGCTTCCGCAATGATATGTACACGGAATATAAGGCGAACCGTTCCGCGCCGCCGGACGACCTCATTCCGCAATTTCCGCTGACGCGCGACGCGGTGCGCGCGTTCGGCGTTTCCTGTGTCGAAAAAGCCGGGTACGAAGCCGACGATCTGATCGCCACCTATGCGCGCTTGGCGCGCGAGGCGGGCGCCAAGGTGACAATCGTCTCCTCCGACAAGGATCTGATGCAGCTGATCCATGACGGCAAAGTGGAAATGCTGGACCCGGTGAAGAACCGGCGCATCGGGCCTGCCGAGGTGATCGAAAAATTCGGCGTACCGCCCGAAAAGATTGTCGATGTGCAGGCGCTGATCGGCGATTCCATCGACAATGTTCCAGGCGTTCCAGGCATCGGCGTCAAGACCGCCGCCAAGCTGATCGGCGAATTCGGCGATCTCGAAACGCTGCTCGCGCGCACCAGCGAAATCAAACAGAACAAATGCCGCGAGTCGCTGGTCGAATATGCGGAGCAAGCGCGGCTGTCCGCCCGCCTGGTGACGCTCGACGAGTCTGTGCCGCTCGACGAGGCCGTAGAAGAGTTTGCGGTCGCCAATCCCGATCCGGCCAAATTGATTCCATTCCTGAGATCGCTGGAATTCTTCAACCTGTTGCGCCGCGCGGCTGTGAAGCTCGGGGTCGAGGAAGCGGAAATCGCCGCCGCGACCGCTCCTGTGCTACGGCCGGCGCCCTCCGAAGTGCCGCCCGCGGCCGCACCTGTCGACGCCAAAAGCTGTCCCGGCGCGGTGATGCAGCGCGAAGTGCTGCTGCGCCCGCTCGATTACGGCGGCTATGAATGCATCACAGACATCGCGGCGTTGAACCGATGGATTGGCGGCGCCCATGAATCGGGTCAACTGGCAATTGCGCTCGAAGCGGATTCCATCGACCCCATGCGGGCGCGATTGATTGGAATGGCGCTCGCAATCGCTCCGGGCAAAGCCTGTTACATTCCGCTTGGACATCGCTTCGATGGGGGACTCCAGCTCGCCGGCGCAACGCCCTCGCAGCTGGCCGAAGGCGATTGCCTCGCGGCTCTGGCTTCGCTCATCGAAGACGAAAGCGTTCTGAAGATCGGCCACAATCTGAAACTCGCCGTCGTGCTGCTGGCCCAGCGCGGACTTCGCTTGCGCGCGCTCGATGACGTTTTGCTGATGTCCTACGTGCTCGACGTCGGGCTGCATGGACATGGGCTGGATGAGCTCTCCGAAACCCATCTCCAGCACAAGCCGATCGCGCTTGCCGATATTGCCGGCAAAGGGCGGGACAAATTGTCGTTCGACCAATTGTCCATGAGCGATGCCACCCGCTACGTCACGGAACGCGCCGATCTTGCCCTTCGGCTGCATTGGCTGTTGAAACCGCGCCTCGTCGCCGAACGCCGGATGACGGTCTATGAAACGCTGGAGCGGCCGTTGATCCCCGTGCTTGCGGAGATGGAACGCACCGGAATTGCCATTGCCCCGGCTTTTCTCGCGAAGCTTTCGAACGATTTCGCGCTGACCATGGCGCGGCTGGAACAGGAATGCTGCGCTCATGCGGGCGAGAAATTCAATCTCGGCTCGCCAAAGCAATTGGGCGACATATTGTTCGGCAAATTCTCGCTTCCGGGCGGGCGGCGGACCAAGACCGGCGCCTGGTCGACCGATGCCGACATTCTGGAGGAACTGGCTGCGGCAGGTCATGCGCTGCCGAAAACCATTCTCGAATGGCGTCAGCTGTCCAAGCTGAAATCGACCTATACCGATGCGCTTCCCACCTATGTCAACGCCACGACCGGGCGCGTGCACACCTCCTACGCCTTGGGTGCGACGACCACAGGCCGGTTGTCTTCGAACGAGCCCAATCTGCAGAACATTCCCATCCGCACGGAAGAGGGCCGCCGGATTCGCCGCGCATTCGTCGCGCCGGCGGGGCGCTGTCTGGTTTCGGCGGATTATTCCCAGATCGAGCTACGCCTGCTTGCGCATATTGCCGATGTGCCGGCGCTGCGTCAGGCTTTCGCGGACGGGCTCGATATTCACGCCATGACGGCCTCTGAGATGTTTGGCGTGCCGGTCAAAGCGATGCCGCCTGAAATCCGCCGCCGCGCCAAGGCGATCAATTTCGGCATCATCTACGGGATTTCCGCATTCGGACTCGCCAACCAGCTCGCAATCCCGCGCGGCGAGGCCGACGCCTATATCAAGAAATATTTCGAACGCTTTCCCGGCATCCGCGATTACATGGAATCCACCAAAGCCTTTGCGCGCGAGAACGGCTATGTCGAAACGATCTTCGGACGGCGCATCCATATCCGCGATGTGAAAGCATCGAACGCGGCCACCCGCGCCTTTGGCGAGCGGCAGGCGATCAACGCTCCCATCCAAGGTTCGGCAGCGGACATCATTCGCCGCGCGATGGTGCGCCTCGCGCCGGCACTCGCTGAGAACGATCTCGATGCCCATCTGCTGCTGCAGGTGCATGACGAGCTGGTTCTGGAAGTGGCGGATTCACAGGCCAAGCAGGTCTGCGATGTTGCGCGTGCGGTGATGGAGAGGGCGCCGCACCCGGTGGTGCAATTGCGCGTTCCTTTGGTGGTGGATGCGCGCGCCGGCAAGAACTGGGACGAAGCCCATTAAGGGCTGACAGCTTTAGGCGGCGAGCGCACGCAACGCATCTTCGGGCGCAATGCCAATGCCCTGGAGCTGTGTGGCGAATTCCGCCAGGACCTGATCGCGGTCCACCCCCGTCCGGCGCTCCTGTTCCAGTTGTGCGATATAGGTGGTGAGGAAGCCCGGCTTCGCCAGCGAAGAGATCAAGAGACGGCGGGCTTTCATCATCAGGTCGCCCTGGGTGAAGATTCCGGCGGCGCACAATTTCAGCAAGGTCTGCGCGCGTTCGATGGGATTGGCGATGCGTGCCTCGATGGAGGCAAGGAATTTCGCGCGCGTCTCGATGCGTTGTGCCACCGCGTCAAGGGCGATGGCGATCTGGTTTTTCTGCACATCCTGGAAGCCTGAGCGAAGCACCCGCTCCTGCAGTTCCGCCAGGCGGCGAAGGCGCTGAGGCACCGGAGCGCCGGTGGCAAGCTGATCCTCGAAATTGTTCGAGGTGATGATCGGCATCATGAAAGTCGAAAGCGTGCGCTTGTTTTCGGCGCCGACGATGTTTTCTTCGACCACCAGCAAACGTTCGAGCTTCTCGTCGGAGGATTTGGAACTCTGCATGAATTGCTGCAGCGGTTCCTGCGTGACAAGGCGGCGCGAACGCTCGGTGAACGCCCCGATCAGATCCTGATTGGAAAGATATTTGCCCTGGCCGCGGACCAGCTGGTTTCCCAGCCGGCGGAGCATTTTGAATTCCTCGTCCAGCGAATTGGGACACAGCCGCTTCATGCCTTTGAGCTCAGCCAAGATGCGCCCGGCAATGGCCGAGCGCGCTTCGGGAAGCTCGTCTTTGGCGAAGAAGCGCGCCAGCTGGTTGATGCCTTGTCCCGAACCGGTGGCGACATTCACGATGGTGCCAAGGAACAGCTCGACCAGATTGAGCAGCGCGTGACCGAGGTCCGGATTTTGTCCGAGCAGGTCGGCCAGCGCCGCCGCGCCGTTCAACATCTCGGCGACCAGCGTATCGATGGAGGTGAGAAGCAATGTGCGCCCAGAACCTTCGGCCGGCAATTCATTCATCAGCACCAGCAGGCGCTGCAGCTTGGTGTCCCAATTCTTGGCGGGCTCTAGATATTTCGCGAGGGCGCCGTTCAGAACATAGCGGGCTTCCAGATTGACGCCGGATTTGGTCGCGAACGGTCCGAATTGTCCCGCTTGCAACTCGGGAAACAGCTTGCGCTTCTCATCCTTGTAGACGCGATTGATGGCGGCGGTGCAAAGCTCGTTGAGTTGCTTGACGATCTGCGCCACCGAAGATTCGGATTCGGCGGCCTGGGCCACGGCCACCTTCTGCACGGCATGCTGATAGGTGGTGCCGGTGGCCTCGAAGCGCTCCAATGCCGACGCGCTGTGGATGAGCTCGGTCACGGTCAATCTCTGCCGCGCCAGCCAATCGCCAAGAATGCGCGTCATGGTCATGCGCGCGTGGTAAGAATAGAGATCGTCCGGCTTGAAGCAGGGCGACAGGGTCTCGATGTCGTCGACCTTCTTGTTCTTCTTTTTGACTTCGGTCTGACCGCCTTCGAAAATCGTCAGGCTCATATAATCGCCGGTGGAAGACTGATAGGTCTCTTTCACGACGCGTACCGCCGTGGCCTGTCCTTCGTCGAGCATGTTGCGGGCGCGGTCGAGCGCGGCCTCGCGATCTTCCATGGCCTCGACCAGAGACCAGCCGCCCCCGCTTTTCCCTTGCTGGCGGAAAACCTCGAAATGGACTTGAGACATTGTTACCCCGGCCAAGTCAGACGGGGGCCAAATTAACCCTCCGACCTTAAGCGCCGGTTAAGCACGTCGATTCAAGACCTTCTCGGGCCGGGGTGCTGTGCCTCAGTTGACGCACAGATCCTTGTTCAAGGTGCAGGCCTTGTCGTTGTCGGCCGCCCCGTTCACGTTCTGGTTCAGCTGGAAATAGGCGTAGCCGCGAAGGCGATAGGCCGCCGCATTCATGTCGTCGGCCTTGATGATGGCGCTCAGATCCGCAATAGCGGCGTCGAATTGCTTCTTCTCGAGCAGGATATTGCTGCGCCGCAGGAGCGCATCCAAATCGTCTGATTTCAGCTTGATGGCCTCGCTGAAATCGGCGAGCGCCTCGTCGTTCATACCCTTTTTCAAATAGGCCACACCGCGCATGTCGTAATCATAATAGGGGTTGAGGAGCTTCTCCTTGGTGGCCAGCGCCTTGGTTAGCGCGGCAATCGCGGCGTCCGCATCGCCTTTGGCCAACGCCGCCGCACCGGCATCTTCATCGGCGGTGGTGGCTTTCGGCGGAGCAGCCGGAGCCGCGGCGGCGGCCGCACGGGCCGGGGTGCTGGGCGTTGCGCTGGCAATCTCAAAGCCCGGCTTTGCGAAAACCATAACCTGGGAGCCGACCTGCTTGCCCTTATCGTCGAAGATCTTCTCGTTGAAAGTCAGCACATTGCCGTCGGGCGACAGCGTGCGGCTGCCGAGCACCATGTTCGTACGGCGCTTGGTATAGGAATAGGTGACGGTGGCATCGTTGAAACGGCTCCACGAACCGGAATCATAATCGGTGGTGCCGGTGACCGGGTGAGGCTTGCCGTCGGCAACGGCGTCAAACGTGGTTTTGACAGGCTTGCCTTGGGCATCGACCCCATCGATTGTCATCTCGCCCTGCGCGGAAGTGGAGAATGCCAGCGTCGCGGTTTTATAGCGTGCGGGCCCGGGCATCGCGGTCGAGCGTTCGGGAACGAAATTCCACGTTCCGGTCAGCGGGTCTTTTTGAGCTGCCGCAAATTGCGGGCTTGCCATCATCACAGCAGCAAAGATCGACACAGCCGCGCAGCGCGCGATTGCGGAATGTGTGAAATTCATCGGGCTTTCCTCACTCCTGAACACGTGCGCAGACGCACTTCATTTCGGTGAACATGCAACGGCGCGTGTCGGCAGCGTGCACGGACGAAGTATAAGGTTGCCATTCTCCAGAGGGCAAGCCGAATCCGGCTTCGCGACGCGGTGTCGCCTTCACGGCGCAGCGCAGGCGCTGAAAACTCAATAAAATCTGCGTTATCGGTACGCCGGCGGATTGTCCGGGAAAATCCTACGTTACGATGCGTTCGTTAAGCATGCCGGCCCGGCAGGCTCGCGATGCATAGACAGGTCGACAATCGTGGCGGTGCTCCCGCAAAGCCGGCATGCCGGATCGGGCGGCACTTTCAAGTTGCGGAATTGGGCCGCAAGCGCATCGTAGATCAGGAGCCTTCCCGCCAGGCTGTCTCCGGCACCGACGATCTCTTTCAGAATCTCGACCGCCTGCAGCGTCCCCATGACGCCCGCGACCGCCCCGAGCACGCCGGTTTCGCTGCAATTGGGTGCGGTGCCGGCGGGCGGCGGCTCGGCAAACAGGCAGCGATAGCACGGCAAGCCAGCCGATTTGTCCCACGCTTTGTAGGTGGCGAGCTGACCATCGAATTCGGTGACGGCGGCCGACACCAGGGGCTTCCGCGCAAAGAAGCAGGCATCATTGACCAGAAACCGGGTGGCGAAATTGTCCGACCCGTCGGCCACGATGTCGTAATCCCCAATCAGGGCCGCCGCATTGTCGGCTGTCAGACGCGCCGCGTGCGGAATGAGCGTCACGTCCGGATTGAGGCTGCGCGCGCTATCCCCAGCGGACTCCGTCTTGAGCCGGCCCACATCCTGGGTCCGGTGGGCGATCTGGCGCTGCAGATTGGAAAGGCTCACCCGGTCGAAATCCACCACCCCGATGGTCCCCACGCCGGCCGCCGCAAGGTAGAGGATCAGCGGACTGCCCAGCCCGCCAGCGCCGATGACCAGCACCTTCGCGGCCAAAAGCCTCGCCTGCCCGGCGCCGCCCACTTCGCGCAGCACGATATGGCGGGCGTAGCGTTCGAGCTGCTCGTCCTGAAGGGGCGGCCGTTTGGGGTGGGACATCTCGTTCATGGGCTCTCTTAACATATAGGCGGGGTTCCACCCGAATCGATGTATCCGCCGGTTAACCAGGGACCAGGGCTGTGATTGCGGCACTTTGCCCGGCATTCTATCTTGCTCCGCGACTGGGTTAGACCGATAAAGCGGCCCAGTTCGGTCGGGCCCCAAAAGGGCCGTTGCACCGGGAACGGGAGGCATTCACGCCCGTCGGCGGCACTGTTCGCCATGCGGGCGATCCGCTGCGGGAAAGGGCGGACTGCCTTCATCACAGAGCCGAGACGGACAGCGCTCCGCCCCGGCGGCGCCACCTGGTGCAAGCCCGGCAATCCGCCGAAGGCCAGGCTACGGCAAAAAGAGGGTTGAAATGACTGCACTTATGGCTGCTCCCACGAGCCCCACACGCAATAAGAAACTTCTCGCCTGGGTCGAGGAAGTCGCTGCCAAATGCAAACCGGATTCGATCTATTGGTGCGACGGCTCACCTGCCGAATATGACCGGCTCTGCGCCGAAATGGTGAGAGCCGGCACCTTCATCAAATTGAACGAGAAAAAGCGTCCCAATTCCTATCTCTGCCGGTCCGATCCCGCCGATGTCGCGCGCGTCGAAGACCGCACCTTCATCTGCTCCGCCACCAAGGAAGATGCGGGCCCCACCAACAATTGGGTCGATCCGAAGGACATGCGGGCCAAGCTCGCGGGCCTCTTCGAAGGCTGAATGCGCG
>DATARE010000508.1:0-4051 GCA_036264295.1 Micropepsaceae bacterium
CCCGAAGCATTCAGGGCCAGCCGGTGATCGAAAACGAGATCATATTGCCCGACATAACCGATATTGTCGATGTGCCGGCGCGTGGTATCGGCAAAGCCCGTCGGATCGGTGTTCTGATAATATTCGCGTTCCCAATCGACGGCACCGGTGAATTTGTGGGTGAGCATCGGCGTGCCGAAATCATAGGATGTCACATAGGTGGCTTTCTCGCGCCTGCCTTTGTCGCCCGAAGTGCGAAGATCGGCAGGTGAGAAATTGTTGCCATAGCCGTTGCGTTCGGCGTCGACGCCTTGGATGGTCACCGCATTGCGCCAATGATCGTCCAGCCCTTCAAATTCGGCGCTCAGCAGACCGTAAACAGCTGTGTTTTTATAGGAACCGTTGTCGTCGAGTTCGAAGCCATAGGTCGGGCCGGCAGGAAAGTTGAAATCCTGGCTGTTCACGTCGGCATTGGTCGCACTGTAGCGCGCCGTGGCCTTGATCCGGAAATTCTCGGCGATCGCATAGATGAACTTGCCCGATATCGCCCCATTGTCCGAGCCAAGATTGCGCGTGCCGAAGCGCGAGTCGGGCGTTCCGTCGGTTCGCTGATAGGCGCCGCTGATGGCGTAATCGAATTTTCCCGACACACCGGCGAAACGGGCGGTGCTGCCGAACGTGCCGAACGATCCGCCTTCCGCACGAACGCGCAAGCCCGGCGCCTCGGCACCGGTGGCTGTGATGTACTGAATGACCCCGCCAATGGCGTCAGACCCGTAAAGCGCGCTCTGCTCGCCGCGCAGCACCTCCACCTTCGCCACATCGTCGGCGATCAGGGTGGCGAAATCGAATTCGCCGAAGAACGGATCGCTCGCCTTGATGCCATCGATCAGCACCAAAGTGTGGTTGGCCTCCGCCCCTCGGATGCGCACCTGGGTAAATGCGCCGACGGCGCCGCCGCGATTGACGGCAATTCCTGGCACATCGCGCAAAACATCGGACACGATCTGGGTTTGGCGCAGTTCCAGATCGAGCGGCGTCAGCACGCTCGCCGAGGATGTCAGAAGATCGCTGGGCACCGCGCCCAGCAAGGAGGCGCTGACGACGACACGTTCGGGCAGGTCGCTGGATTGCGTTTGCGCAAAGGCAGGAACGGCAAGCAAAGCGGCGCTCGCGCCGAAAAAGACGGAATTCGAAATCTCTCTGATTCTCATAATACCTCTCGGACAAAGTCCCGTTGGCGTTCACGACGGACCTACGCCCCCGGACGTGTGTCCGGCGGCTCATAGGCGGAGCGCCAAGCGCGCAGGCAAAAGCCTGGCGCGTTCGGCGCTTCTTGCGGCCTGAAAGCCGCCCTGTCGCTCGCGGGATTCATCCGTGCACTGAACTCACCTGGTTCAGGGCATGAGCGACGCGCACCGGCCGGTCTACTGGCTTCGCGGGTCATCGCGTCACACACCGCCTTCCCAGGATTGCTCCCAGTGGCTGCGACCCAGTGTGGGCCGCGTGGTGCGTGCGCTCGCCGCTTACAGTTGCAGGGACAGCCCAGCTCCGGGACCTTGCGGTCCGTGGCTTGTGTTCCCGTGGAGCCCTCGCGGGCACCGGCGCGCAGCGATGAGCCTCAATGAAGAGGACTCATCAGAATGAGTTTTCATCTCCTATGCGCCACTCGTCAAGAACCTTGGCCAGCGAATTTTGAGGGGACAGCGCGTGTTGCGCGTAAACATCATGCGTCTTGCTGGAAATTAAGCGGGGCGCTTTCGGGGAAATGTTGCTTGTATTGCGTTATCCGGCAAAGGCTTAGACGGGCGGGGTGGTTTCATGCGGGTAAGAGAGTTGGCAAAACTGGTTGCGGCGCCGGGAATTGGACTTGCCGCAACCCTGCTGCTTGCCGCGGCCGCGGCACCGAATGCCGCCCGGCCGTTGGCGCCGCCTTTGACGCTGCTCGAGATGATGCGCGCCAATGTGGAAATACCGGCGGACGGAATTTGGGCCATCGAAGGCATGGACAAATTGTCCGATCAGGAATGGGCCTTGGCCGAACAGGACGCCATCAATCTCATCGCGTCGGCAACGTTCATCTCGACGGGCGGCACGGGCGCCAAGGACAAGCAATGGGTCGCCAATGCCGATTATCAAGGCTGGGCGCGGGACGTGCAGCAGACCGGCATCCAGATCAAGGCCGCCGTCAAAGCCAAGGACATGATGAAATTGAACGATGCGGCGGATCATTTGACCGAGGTCTGCCAGAGCTGCCACGACAAATACCGCCCCGAAATCCCATCGGACGGCATCATGCGCTTTCCCTTCTATCCGGCCCGCGCTTTGAAGCCGAAGCCCTAGACCGCGCGACGCGCTTTCCGTTCCCGGCTTGATGCGCCGCCAATTGGCGGCTAATGCAAGTCTGCAGAACGCAAAGGGTATGCCTCGCCATGACTGGCGCCGTCCTCGTCATGGCAATTGCCGGCGCCGCCTGTGTGGCGACACTGGCCGGCGGCGCACTGGCGCTGCGCTTTCGCGACAAACTGCATCTTCTATTGGGGTTCAGTGCCGGCGCGGTGATCGCGGTCGCCTTGTTCGATCTGCTGCCGGAATCGCTGACGCTGGCGGCAAACACATTCGCGCCCTCGACCGTGCTCAGCCTGACAGGCATCGGCTTCTTTGCCTATGCGGTGCTGGACCGGACGGTCATGCTCCACACCCACACCGACGATGAGCACGACGCGGTTCATGTCCATCATGACACGCCGCGCGGCTGGCTCGGCGCGGGGAGTCTTTCAGGCCACAGCCTGCTGGATGGTTTGGCGATCGGCATGGCGTTCCAGGTTTCGCTGGCCGCGGGCGGCGTGGTCGCCGTGGCCGTACTTGCGCACGATTGTTCCGACGGCATGAACACGGTGAATCTGGTGCTGAAAAATGGCGGCACGCGGCGCGAGGCTTTCGTCTGGCTGATCACCGATGCGCTGGCGCCCGTGCTGGGCGCAACGGCGAGCCTGTTTCTGACCCCTTCGCGCGATGTGCTGTCGCTGACCTTGGCGCTGTTCGGCGGATTCTTTCTCTACATCGGCGCCAGCGATCTGCTGCCGGAAAGCCACCATGCGCACCCGAAATTCTTGACGACGGCGGTCACCGTTCTGGGCGCGGCGTTTATTTATGTCGTCGTCCGGCTGGCGAGCTGACGCACGTCTATTCCGAATAGCCGAAACGCAGCATGCCCGTTTTCATCCCGTTCACGGTGCCGTTTTGCAGCCATTCGAGGGATGCCTGGAACAGCAGCTTGTGGTTCCGCTCCCACATCGCATTGTGCGAAGAGCAGGCAAGGTCGATAAACACCTTCTGCGGTGAACCGAGATCGGCATACATATCCTTCACGCGCTGCTGATCCACCTGTTTGTCATGCGCGCCCGACACCATCAGGGTCGGGATCATGGTTTTTTTCACCATGTCGGCGGTCCACCCCCAACTCGTCGTCACCGGCGCGCGGCGAACGCCCGTGCCCCAGGTGGCGCCGACCGGATCGGACGCCAGCATATTCGTCCACACCGATTGGGACGCGGCCGGATCATATTGGTTGGGACAGCCCACCTGCCGGTCCCAATTGGCATCGAATTCGGCGCGGGATTGGGTGTTCATGGCCGCACCCTTGTACGGAATTTCGCCCGGCGGCTGTGCCGAGGCATTGCGATTGTAGGCGGGCGCCAGCAGCACCAGTTTGGCGATTTTGTCGGGATGCTGCCCGGCATAGCCCGCCGAGCGGGGACCGCCGAGCGACCAGCCGACCAGGCTGACGCGGTCGACATGGCGCAGCGAACGCAAATAATCCACCACCGCGCCGACATCGTTCCAATCGGATTCGAGCGTGGTCAGCTGATAAGGATAGGACGCGGGGCCGCAATGGCCGGGCGCCAGGCCCGGTTGCTGTTCGGGCGCAAGGTTGCACGGATCGTTCATCGGCGCGGGCCGCGTCGAACGCCCGTATCCGGTGGTATCCATCGAGAACACGTCGAATCCGGCGCGCGCCAGATAGGCCATCCAGCTATAGTCCTGGTACGGAACATCGAATGCGACTTCT
>DATARE010000523.1:0-8914 GCA_036264295.1 Micropepsaceae bacterium
AGAATGTTAATCGCCGGAAACCTTCCGCGTTCGGCGATCCGCCGCTACATCACGATATGGCCGTCGAGAATGCCGCGCACGGCATCGGCAATCGGCTCATTGTGATCGTCGCCTTCGACGAGAACGGTAAACAGCCCGGTAATGCTTCCCGAAGTGCCGGCGATGCCCGGACCCGCGCGTTCCAAAAGCCGCGGCAATTCCGCGAATACCGTCGGCGTATAGCCCTTGGCGGCCGGCGGCTCGCCAGCCGAGAGTCCGATCTCGCGCTGCGCCATCGCGAATCGCGTTACCGAATCCATCAGCAGCAGAACATGCAGACCCTGATCGCGGAAATATTCCGCCGTCGCCATCGCGACATAGGCCGCCTGCCGGCGCGTCAGCGGCGCCTCGTCGGACGTCGCGGCCACAACCACGCTTCTGGCCAAACCTTCCGGGCCGAGATCGTCTTCGATGAATTCTTTCAGCTCGCGGCCACGTTCACCGACCAGTGCGATCACCGTCACATCGGCGGTCGTGTTGCGCGCGAGCATGGCGAGCAGAATCGATTTGCCCACGCCGGAGCCGGCAAAGATGCCCATGCGCTGGCCCTTGCAGCAGGTGGTAAAGGTGTTGAGCGCCCGCACGCCGAGATCGAGCTTTCCCGCGACGCGCGAACGTGCATGCGCAGGAGGCGGTGCCGTACGCAACGCGTAGGGCGTCATCCCACATCCAAGCGCGCCTTTTCCGTCGGTCGGATTTCCGAAGGCGTCGATGACGCGACCAAGCCAGGCTCGGCTGGGATAGATTGCCGAAACGCGCTCCTCGAACGTGGCGCGCGCCCCTAACGTAATGCCTTCGAGTTGCCCAAACGGCATCGCCAAAGCGCGTCCGTCGCGGAATCCCACCACTTCACATGGCGTCTCACGGTTGTCCGTACCGGCGATTCGCAACCGGCCGCCCAGGCCAATAGCGCCGGACGCCCCCGTAACTTCGATGAGGAGCCCCTCCACCCGGGCCACCCGTCCGAAGCGAGTCAGGGGGGTCAAACCCGCAATATTTTCAATCAAAGCCTGCATTCTGCCATCGCAAATCGGGGTCAGACCGGCGGATTTGCCGCTGACCGATGGCTGCATTTTGCCGGAGAGGCTTTAAATGGCGGTAAACTTAACGAGCCAAATCAAGGACATATTGTGAAAAGACGCCCCTAGCCGAAGATTAATGGTTGGAGGTATTATTCACTAACAAATAGCAATCTAGTTTTAACCATTTCCGTTTAGGGTTTGGACATTGATTAACCACGACCGCCGAACCGCGTCGGACAAGGGGAATGAATCACAATGCGTGTGCTCCTGATCGAAGACGACAGCGCCATGGCCCGGAGCATCGAGCTGATGCTGCGCTCTGAGGGCTTCAACGTCTACACGACAGATCTCGGCGAGGAAGGCATCGACCTCGGCAAACTGTACGATTACGACATTATCACGCTCGACCTGACCTTGCCCGACATGAGCGGGTTCGAGGTCCTTAAGACATTGCGTCTTGCCAAGGTGCAGACGCCGATCCTCATTCTTTCCGGCAACGCCATTGTCGAAGCAAAGGTCAAAGCCTTGGGCTTTGGTGCCGACGATTATATGACCAAGCCCTTCCACAAGGATGAGCTGGTCGCCCGCATTCAGGCCGTGGTGCGCCGGTCCAAGGGCCATTCGCAATCGGTCATCACGACCGGCAAGCTGACCGTCAATCTCGACGCCAAGACGGTGGAAGTCGACGGCTCCCGCGTGCATCTGACCGGGAAGGAATATCAGATGCTTGAGCTGCTTTCGCTGCGCAAAGGCACGACGCTGACCAAGGAGATGTTCCTGAACCATCTGTATGGCGGCATGGACGAGCCGGAGCTCAAAATCATCGACGTGTTCATCTGCAAGTTGCGCAAAAAGCTCGCGGTTGCATGCAATGGCGAGCATTACATCGAAACCGTGTGGGGCCGCGGCTATGTGTTGCGCGATCCCGATGAGAAGATTGCCGCCTGAGAGCGTTGCGTTTTGTCGAGGGCTGAGAGGCGCGGACATTCCGCGCCTCTTTTTTCATTACCCCACCGCCGCGCGGGACATTTGCGCATTGCCGCTTTTTGTCGTGACGCAGGCCATGGGACCGTCTGCGGCGAAATCGCGGCTCAGGCCCAGCATGGTTTCCGCCTGCCCCAGGACCAGATAGCCATCGTCCGCGAGCACGCCCGCGAGCCGAGCCAGAATGTCCGCTTTGGTGGCCGGATCGAAATACATCAGCACGTTGCGGCAGAAAATCACATCGAACGGTCCGAGCGCGGCAAAGGAATCGAGCAGATTGAGAACGCCGAACTGCACGCGGCGGCGGACGCAATTGCGGATGCGCAATTTCTCGCCTTCGGCGCGGAAATGTTCGGACAGCATCTTCGGCGGCAGGCCGCGCTGCACTTCGCCGTGCGTGTAAAGTCCTTCCTTTGCCCGCGCGATGGCTTCGCTGCTGACATCGGTGGCGAGAATATCGATCTCCCACCCGTCGAATTGGCGAAGGCCAGCAAAAATCATCGCGATGGAATAGGGCTCTTGTCCGGTAGCGCAGGCCGCAGACCACACGGAGAGTTTTCGCTTCGCCAGCCGCGCCCGCAGCATTTGGGGCAACAACACCGCGCCGAAGCAATCGAACAATGCGGAATCGCGAAAGAACGACGTGTCGCGGATGGTCATGGCTTCCATCACCGCGTGCGCGAGTGCCTCGTTGCCATAGCGGAGATCTTCGACAAGTTCGGCAACAGAGCCAAACCCATGGCGTTCGGCAACGGGATGGAGCCGGCTGAGGATCAAACCCGCGCGCGACTGTGTCAGCGACAGCCCGGATTTGCGTTTCAGAAGCTCAGCGAGGAATTGGAAATCCTCCCAACGCATTGGCCTACATCAGTCCGGCTTCGACCAATTTCGCTTCGACAATGTCCTTGTCGTATGGCTTGACGAGATATTCGTTCGCGCCCGCGCCAATGGCTTCGGTGATGTGCGCGATATCGTTTTCGGTGGTGCAATAGACGACCACGGGCTTGGCCCCCGAAGGCTCGCGCCGGAGCGCCCGCAAGAATTCGACGCCCGACATGGTCGGCATATTCCAATCGAGCAGGATGGCGTCGGGCATCTTGCGCCGGCAGAGGTCGAGCGCCGCCGCACCGTCCTCGGCCTCGTCGATCTCGAATTTCAGGTCCTGCAGGATTTTGCGCGCGATTTTGCGCACGATACGGCTGTCATCCACGATCAGGCATTGCTTCATGGGTTATTCCTTCCCGGCTCCTCATCCAATCTGACAGGTGCCGGTAAACACGGGCTGAAGCCCGCAGCGGTCCAAACGCATTCCGCGAGGTTTTTTTTTCGAGAAAAGCCTTTAACCGGCGGAGAAGCAGACCTCGCCCGGAGCGGAGCTGATCTTCAGTTCGGCATTCACATTCTTGCTGAGCTGATAGGTCAGGAAAGCCTGGACGGAGCGCCCATCCAGATTGCTCGCAGGCTCCCCCGCAAGGGTCTGTTCGATTTCCGGGGTCAGCCGCACCGTTGGGCCCGCGGCCGTCACGCGAAATGCCGGCACCGCCGCGGTTCCGGATGTCTCGGCCGTCACACGCCCGCCGCGCGGCAGGCAATCCGCCGCGGCCAGGACTGTGTTCATCAGGAGCTTGGCCCAATTCTTGGGCCAATTGGCAGGCTGACCGAGCCAAACAAGGTCCACTTTGCCGCCTTTCAGCAGGCCGGTCATGATGCGGCCAATCTCCGTCAGGTCCAGCTCCGCGCCGGCCGAACCCGCCGCCCCAAAGGCGATTCGGCAGAATTTCAGCCGCGCCGCCGCCTGTTCGGCGCTTGCCGCCACCAGCCGCAAAGCATCGGCCCGCATGGCGAGGTCGGTTTCATCTTCAAGCACCTCGAGACCGTTGACCACCGCGCCCACCGGGCTCACAAGGTCATGGCATACCCGCGACACCAGAAGCGCCGCAAATTCGAGATCATTCATGGCAAGGCCTTTTACCTGCAGCATGGCGAAAGCAACTCATCGTTTCCAGATCGTGAATGTGCGCCGACCTTCTTAAGGATTGCTTAAAGCCAGGTTATTTCCACAGCGCCCCATGACCCTATTTCTATCCGAATTTGCCGCCAAATTGGCGAAAATCGCCCATGAAGCCGGCGATGTGATCCTTAACCATTACGAATCCGGTACGCCAACGCGCATAAAGGCAGATTCCTCCCCGGTGACCGCCGCCGACGAGGCGGCCGAGGCCCTGATCCTGGCGCGGTTGGCCAGCCTGGCCCCGGAGGTGCCCATTGTTGCCGAGGAAGCAATGGCCGCTGGCAAAGTGCCAAGGGCGCTCGGGACCCGATTCTTCCTGGTCGATCCGTTGGATGGAACCAAGGAATTCCTCAAGCGCAATGGCGAGTTCACGGTGAACATCGCGCTGATCGAAGACGGCCGCCCCGTTTGCGGCGTGGTGCTGGCCCCGGCCCTGGCGCGAGCCTTCATCGGGGATGGCGCGAACGGCGCCTTCGAATTGGCCGCCCCCAAAGGCGCGCCATTGGATGCGACACAGGCCCGGCCGATCCGTGCGCGCCAAGCGCCCAAGGATGGGCTGAACGTGATCGCCAGCCGCAGCCATCGCGACTCCCAGACGGACGAATATCTGCGCGCCTTTTCTATCGCCAATCTGATCGCGGCGGGTTCATCGCTGAAATTTTGTCTGGTCGCGGCGGGCGAGGCCGATCTTTACCCGCGCCTCGGCCGCACGATGGAATGGGATACCGCCGCCGGCCAAGCGGTGCTGGAAGCGGCGGGCGGCTCGGTCAAGACGCTGGACGGTGCGCCCTTGCGCTACGGCAGAATCGGCGATGGCTTCGCCAATCCTTATTTCGTCGCGCGCGGTGCCGAGTAAAGCCGGTGCAGCCGGTTAGAAATCGGGCTTGCTCGCCGTGGGCATATGATAGTCGAAGAGGTTGGTGTTGTTCTCCGCGCAGATCTTTTCGACGAAATCCTGCTCGATGCGCCGGTACCGCCGCTTGGCCGTCCAAGGCTGAACGAACGCGCCGGGATCCTCGACCGTGAAGACCGCTTCCATGCCCTTGCCGCCGTCGATGATGCGCCAGCGTTCCACCACATGCAGCTTTTCGGTGTGCGGCGTGCGGTAGATATCGACCACCGTTTTCGCGTTCTGCCCGATGGTGTCGATGACCAGCGTGTCGCCTTCGTAATGGCCGACCGATTCTCCGTACCAGGACGGTTTGCGAGTCTTCGCATGGGGCACGTTCAGGTAGACGCGCCGGACCTGATTGTCCTCCGTCCAGATCATCCAGACCTCCTTGGGCGTCTGCAGGAACACGATCGGGTCGGGCCCGCCATAGCCCATGAAGAAGGGAACGCCGGCCGGCACGCAGCTGGATTGCGCGGTGAAGGCGCTCTTCTTGCCGGCCATGATCTCGTCGATGTCTTTCTTCATCGCGTCCTTGACCCACGGCATCAGATTCGGATTGGAAAGATCGGCAATCCGAAAGCTCGGCTGCCCCTCCGTGCCATTCGGCACAAAGGGGTGCGCGGGGTCGAAGGTGATGGGCCCGGGTGTGCGGCCAGGCACCGCTTCATAAGCCTGCCCGCCGCCATTCAGCCCAACCCAACCGGCGAAATTCGATGAAAAATCCGGCACGGATTGTTGCTGTGCCATGGGCGATTGGATCGGCGTGCCGATCAACCCCGCCAAAACGGCTGCTACAAATGCCGGTTTCCTCGCGACATATGAGGACATTGTTGCTCCTCCCGATTTTGTCTTCTTGCGCAACGCCTCTTCATTCTTCATGCCGCATCGGCAGTCAGTGCCAGCGCTCCATCGCCTGCCTGTGAAGCGATTCCGGCGGCAGTTCGGCCAATTCCATGCGGATGCCATCCGGGCTGACGACGTTGGAAAGGATCGCCTTGGTGCCGCTGAGATTGATGTCGCCGACGGCCGCGCCGCGCGCTTTGAACATTGCGGTCGCTGCCTTCATGTTCTCGACATGCACGCCGAAATGATTGAGCCCCGGCGGACGCTGCGCATTGGCGGGCTGCAGTTCGAGAAAGGTGTCCTTGCTGATCTGCACATACACCAGCGCCACTTTTCCCGCGGCGTCGGTCTGGCGGAACGCCTCCGGAAAACCCAGCACCTTGGTGTAATAGGCAACGGCCTTGTCGATATCGGGCACGCTGATCGCGACGTGGTTGAGCGCAACAATTCCGGTGTTCGGACTGAGATGTTCGTTTTGGGCAAGCGCCGCGTGAACAGCGATGCCACCGACCAGAGCGCCGGCAACGAAAAGAGCAAGACCGCGCATGACAACCTCCCGCTTGAGCGCCCCATCGCGCCGAAGCGATGATAACACCCTCCGGTTGCAGCCATAAGGCTGTTGTGGAGCAAAGAGCGGGGACCGGCAGGATCGCCGTCAGGAACTGCTATTGTCCGTGGCGACGAGAGCGCCGGTTATCACGATATCTCCGGCCCGCAACGGACCGGAGACCACCTGCGTCATGCGGCCATCGCTGAGCCCGAGCGCCACATCGCGCGGCTTGATGACATCGCTCTGCATCACCCAGACCCGTCCTATGCGTGGCCCCGTACGCGATGGCCGCAAAGGCGGAAATCGCGATTCGACCTTGGGCAGCGGCGTGAAGGCGAGCGCCGTGTTGGGCACCACCAGCACATTCTTCGCTTCCGCCGTCACGATACTGACTTCGGCGCTCATGCCCGGCCGCAGCGCCTCACCGGGATTGACTGCGGTCAGGGTGGCGGGATAGGTGACGACCTCTTTGTTCTCGACGGTTTGCCGCTTCGGCCACAACTCGAGCGCCGTGAGCATGGCGGGAAAGCTGCGCCGCGGGAATGCGGGTGTGGTGAATTCCGCCCGTTCGCCGGTGCGCAGCATACCCAATGCATTTTCGGAAAAAGCCGCCCGCAAATTCAGCTGCGACAGATCGCGAACCATGGTGAGGATCGGCTGGCCGCGCGTGATGGTGCGCTGTCCGGCGTCCAGATCGAGCTTGAGCACCAGACCATCGAACGGCGCACGAACCTCCAAACTTGCGACAGCGGCACGCGCCTCCGCAAAATTCGTTTCGCCGGATTTGAGGAGCGCGCGCGATTCCTCGGCCGTTGCGGCAGCCCGTGCCATACGCGCCTCGGCGCCCTCGAACGCACCCGGCTTCATCGCATCGCGAAGCCGCGCCGCGGCGGCTCTGGCCTCACCGGCATCGGCTTCGGCGCGCGCCAGATCCGCCCGCCGCGATGCAAGTTCGGTCTGTGCCCCGATCAATTCCTCTCGCGCGGATTCCGAGGTCAGCCGGGCGAGAATCTGTCCCTTGCTGACATGGTCGCCGCTCTTGACCGCGATGCTCTGGATGCGGCCGCCGGTTTGCGCCACGATATCGATGGTGCCGCGCGCCTCGATAATTGCAGGCGCATGCACGCCGACAACCACGTCGGCGTAAGACGCCTTGGCAAGGCTGTAGCCGACCTTCGAATCGCTGCTGGCCGGCCACCACAGATAAGCGCCCAAGCCGGCGATGACGATAACACCGGCGATGACCAATCCCTGCCATGTCCAGGACGTCCGCGGACCGGCCAAGGGGTGGGCGGGTTTGGATTTGAACGCCGGCGTTCCCGGTTGCGCATCGCCGGCACGTGGCTTGCCCGGTTGGCCTTTCGCGTCTTTCGGCGGAGGCACATGTGTGTTCATCGCGAAAGATAACGCGGGAGCATGCCAATCGGTTACGGCCGAGCCTGTGGCTGCACCGGGAACCATGATGCCGAAAGAGCGTTAGCGCGCGCTTTTCAGCGGTCGTAACCTTTGCGGTGAGACCAGAAAAGCAGCGCCATCAGGCCCCCGCCCAGCACCATCGACAACACCACACCGAGCACAAGCGCGATATAACCGTTGGTGTCGATGCGCGCATCGGTCAGGCTCCAGCCCCAGAAGCTGAACCAGATCGAGACGCCCAAAACCACTCCCATGGCCGCAATTGCGATCCAGCCGGTAATTCCGAGAGGCCGTTTCGGTCCGTGTACGGAAGGTTGCGCCATGGCGGCTGTCCGGGCTGGTTTCGCGTCGTACATAAAGAGGTTTCCCAACAAACGCGCAAGGTTGCCGGATGTTTCCGCAACCTTTCGGGTTGGCCACCATAGCCGCCTGCCTCAAAAACGCCCAAACTGGTATATTGACTGGAGAATCGAAAAAGAGCGTCCGGCCCATGGGCGCCAAAACGCCTCCATTTGAGGAGCACAGGATGAGCATTTTCAAGCTGTTACGCGCCGGCTTTGGCGCATTTCTGCTGTCATTCGCATTGGTTGCGAGCGCCTCGGCGGCGCCCGCGAAAGATCCCCGGGATTCGGACACCTACACCCCGGATGAAGTCGTCAAGGCTGGTGCGGATTTCTTTGGCGTTACCACCGAGGTGATGGCCAAGGCGGTGGAGCGCGTGTTCTCCAAATATGGACGGCCCAACGCCTATATCACCGGCAATGAGGGTTCCGGCGCGGTGGTGGTGGGTTTGCGCTATGGCGAAGGCAACCTTTATATGAAGGGCCAAGGCGCACCGGAAAAAGTGTATTGGCAAGGCCCCTCGGTCGGCTTCGATTTCGGCGCCAACGCGTCAAAGAATTTCACGCTGATTTACAATCTGCCGAACCCCGAAGCGATCTATGAACGCTTCCCGGGCGTGGAAGGCAGCGCCTATCTGATCGCCGGCATCGGCGTGAATTATCAGCAGAACGGCCGCGTTATCCTGGCGCCCATGCGCACCGGCGTCGGCCTGCGTTATGCGGCGAATATCGGCTATCTCTCCTATTCCAAGGAGCGGAACTGGGTTCCGTTCTGAATTGCACCCCTGTCATGGCCCGCAACAGCGGGCCATCCAG
>DATARE010000551.1:0-4941 GCA_036264295.1 Micropepsaceae bacterium
AGCGCACGCGGATCGTATTCCGGCACACCCCATTCCTCATCGTGATAGGCCTGATAGAGCGGGTCCTTGCCGGACCAGGGACAACGCACCAGCTCAGCCATGAAACCAATCGGGCCTTTTCAAATGGGTCTCCAAACCGGCCGCCGTCACGGGTGCGTGTTTCTCGTCTGCTTCCGACAAGCGGTCAAGCCGCACCAAAGCGAGCGCTTTGCCGTTGACGCCGGAGGCAAGTGTGCCGAGTTCGCGCCCTTCCGATGTCAGAGCGGTTCCGGCGGGGGGTGCGGCACCGGCGAATTCCGCAACGACGAATCGACGCCGGGCGGTCGCGCGATGCTTCATGCGGGCGGTCACTTCCTGGCCGATATAGCAGCCCTTCTTGAAGCTTACGCCGTTCAACTCTTCGAGACCGGCATCCAGGGCGAAAACGGAATCGGGCGGCATGTCGGGGCTGTCGGGTATCGCAAATGCAAGCCGGTGAGACGTGTAGTCTCCTACGGTGACATCGTTGAGCGCGCGCGCCAGCACATCGCGCGTGGCAATGGCGCGCAGTCCCAACGCAGGGTAGCGCGGATCGGCAAACACCGTCAGGCCGTGAAGCATGTTGGGTGTCGCACCATCGCCCCATAAGGCAGCCACTGCGAGATCCGGCTTGGCTGCGATTTCCACTTTTGCCCGCAGCCGGTACATGGTGAGGCGCTTCATCAGGTCGGCGGCGCGCGGGGCGGCGCAATCGAGAAGCACGCCGTCCCCATCAGCCACGATCAGAAAATCGAACAGAATTTTGCCTTGCGGGGTGAGCAGCGCGGCATAGATGGCCTGCCCGGCGGCACAGGCGCCGATATCGTTGGTGATCAAGCCCTGCAGGAAATCGCGTGCCTCTGGCCCTCTCACGGAGAGGACGGTGCGATCCTCCAGAATGGACGCGTAACTCATGATTCTCACGTAGAGCGTCGGGCATTCCGAGGCAAGAGGCTGCCCGGTGGGAAACCGGTTGCCTTGTTGCGATTCGCTGTCGTACTTCTCCGTCTCCCTTGAAGCAGGTTCCATGGCGCTGAAAGTCCTCACCGTTCTGGCGGGAGCATCCGTAGGCGGCGCCGAGACGTTCTTCGTCACCCTGACGATTGCTCTTGCACGAGGCGGCATTGCCGTTCGCTCCGTGCTGAAACCGAACCCGCTACGGGAACAGGCGCTGAAGCAGGCCGGTATCGCATACAAAACGGCCCCCTTCGGTGGGGTATTCGATTTCACGACAAAACGCGCATTGGCGCGTGCTGCGGAGGCGTTTGCGCCCGACATCGTGATCGCTTTTGCAGGGCGAGCGGCATCTTTCGTGCCGCGCGGGCGGTATACGGTGATCGGGCGGCTTGGCGGCTATTACAATCTGAAGAATTTCAAGAGCTGCGATTATCTCGTCTGCAACGCGCCCGATCTGGTCCGCTATGTTGTTGCCGGCGGCTGGCCGGAGGCAAAAGTCTTCCTGATCCCCAATTTTGCTGCGGTTCCGGGTGAGCCTGCGCTGGACCGGGCGGTTTTCGGAACGCCGAAAGAGGCGCCGCTGGCCGTCGCGCTCGGACGGCTGCATCCCAATAAGGGGCTCGATATCCTGATCCGGGCGGCCGCACGCATGCCGGAGCTTTTCGTTTGGATCGCGGGGGAAGGGCCGGAACGGTCCGCTCTCGAAAAGCTCGCGCGCGAACTCGGCGTGGCAGGCCGGATCCGTTTTCTCGGCTGGCGTACCGACCGTGGCGCGCTCTACAAATCGGCGGATGTTTGCGTCTATCCCTCGCGAGAAGAACCGTTCGGAAATGTCGTGGTGGAAGCCTGGTCTTGCGGCGTGCCCATCGTGACGACCGCCAGCACCGGCCCCGCCTGGCTCGCACACAGCGGCGAGGACGCCATTGTCACCCCCATCGACGATGTGGCGGCATTGGCCGATGCCATTCGCAGCGTGGTCACGTCCCGGCCCCTGGCAGCGCGGTTGGTTGCGGCCGGCAAGCGTCGCGTCATCGAAGAATTTTCCGAAGCCGCTATTGTGGCGCGCTATCGCGACCTGTTCGAAAAGGTCAGGCGCTGATGTGCGGCATCGCCGGTTTGATGAGCACCGATGCCGCGCAGCCGAACCCGGCGCTGCTCGACGGATTCGTGCGGGCACTCAGCCATCGCGGTCCGGACGGGGAGGGGCGCTACGAAGTGCCGGGTGTGGGTTTGGTGCAGACGCGCCTTGCAATCATCGATCTTTCCACCGGCGATCAGCCTCTCTTTGGAGAGAACGGCACGGCTCTGGTGGCCAATGGCGAAATCTACAACTATCTCGAATTGAAGCCCGCGCTATCCGGATTTCCCTTCAAAACCCACTCGGATTGCGAGGTGCCGCTTGCGGCCTATGCCCGGGACGGCGCCGATTTCGCACAAACTCTGCGCGGCATGTATGCCATCGCGCTGCACGATGCACGCGACCGGGCGCTTTACCTTGCGCGCGACCCGTTCGGAATCAAGCCGCTTTATTATGCCGAATATTCCGGGGGCATTGTCTTCGCCTCGGAATTGCAAGCCATATTGAAAAGCAGATTGCTTGCGCCGCGCATCCGCACAAGCACCGCCACCGAACTGGTGCAGCTGCAATTCACCACGGGCCGGGAAACGATTTTCGAAGGCATTCATCGTGTCGCGCCCGGCGAAACCCTAATCCTGCGTGGCGGCCATATTGTCGGCCGCCGGCAAAAGCAGGCGCTTCCGCAAGGCGCACCCTTGCGCATCGGGGAAACCGAGGCGCTGAAAGTGCTCGATGCGGCACTGATGGACAGTGTTGCCGTGCATCAGCGTTCAGATGTGCCCTATGGGATGTTTTTATCCGGCGGTATCGATTCCGCGGCCGTGCTCGCCTGTATGGCGAGGCTGAACGAAAAGCCCGTACGCGCTTTCACGGCGGGTTTTCCAGCAACTGCTGCGCATGACGAGCGCGAGGGAGCGCGCCGCATTGCGCAATCGGTGGGCGCGGAGCACGTGGAAATTTCGGTGAGCGAACGGGACCTCTGGTCGCATCTTCCCGCCATTGCGGCGGCGATGGACGATCCGGCCGCGGATTACGCGGTTTTGCCGACCTACATGCTGGCCGCGGAAGCCGCGAAGGAATTGAAAGTGGTCCTGACCGGGGAAGGCGGCGATGAATTGTTCGCGGGCTATGGACGCTACCGCAGCGCGTTGCGTTCGCCTTTTTTGGGAGGACGGCCGATGCGCCGGCGCGGTTTTCTCGAAGGCCTGGATGTATTGCGCGACAGTTCACGCCAATGGCGGTCCGGTATCGCAGCGGCCGAGCGGCGTCTTTCGATCGGCACATACACGCGGCTGCAGCAGGCGCAGGCACTCGATTGTGCCGATTGGCTGCCCAACGACCTGCTGCTCAAAGTGGATCGCTGCCTGATGGCGCACGGGCTGGAAGGACGCACGCCGCTGCTCGATCCCATCGTGGCCGATTTCGCCTTCCGCCTGCCGGACGGGCTGAAGATCGAGAAAGGCCGGGGCAAATATCTGCTTCGCCGCTGGTTGCAAGATGCGCTGCCGGCGTCCGATCCCTTCGCGGAGAAACGCGGCTTCACGGTGCCGGTCGGAGAATGGATACAGCCGCATGCCGCCCGATTGGCGGCGCCCGTTTCATGTTCGTCCGGCATCGCCGAAATTTGCCATCCGGAGAAAGTGGGTGCGCTGTTCCATGCGTTCGGTGCGCGCGGCGGAAAACACGAAGCCATCGCATGCTGGCAGCTTCTCTTTTATGGCCTGTGGCACGCCATCCATGTCGAGCGGCGGCCTGTTGTGGATGATGTTTTTGCCATGCTGGAACGCACATGAGCGAAATGTTCGATCTTCTGATCCGCGGCGGAACTGCGGTTACGCCTTCCGGTGTTGTTGCTGCCGATATTGGCGTCAAAAACGGATGTATCGCCAGCATCGGTTCCTTCCCCGATGCGAAGTCCGTGGAGATTTTTGAAGCGCGCGGACTGCATATTCTTCCGGGCGTTATAGACACCCATGTGCATTTTCGTGAGCCCGGTCATCTTGAAAAGGAGGATATGGAAACCGGCAGCCGTGCCGCGGTTCTCGGCGGCGTCACGTCCGTGTTCGAAATGCCCAATACCAATCCTCCGACGACGACGCGCCTTCTCATCGAGGACAAATTGCAGCGTGCGCGGGAACGCATGCATTGCGACTATGCGTTCTATGTGGGTGCCTCGGTGGAGAATATCGGCGCGTTGTCCGAGCTGGAGCGCCTGCCCGGTGTTGCCGGGGTGAAGGCGTTTCTCGGCTCCTCGACCGGATCGTTGTTGCTGGATAAGGAAGACGCGATTCTTTCGGCCTTGAAATCGGGCCACCGCCGCATGGCCGTGCATTCCGAAGACGAAGCGCGGCTGCGAGCGCGAGCAAAGCTTGCCATGCCGGGCGATCCCTCGACCCATCCCGTCTGGCGCGATGTGGAGACGGCACGGCTCTCCACCGAGCGGGTGCTTAGGCTGGCGCGATTCGCAGGGCGGCGGCTGCATCTGCTGCACGTCACGAGCGCCGAAGAATTGCCGCTGATTGCGGCGGCCCGCGACCTCGCCACTGCGGAAGCCGCCATACCGCATCTGACACTCGCAAGTCCCGAGTGCTACGAGCGACTCGGCACCTACGCCCAAATCAATCCGCCAATCCGCGATGCCCGCCATCGCGAGGCGCTGTGGCATGCTGTCGCGCAAGGGCTGATCGATGTGGTTGGTTCGGACCATGCACCACATTGCCGCGCGGACAAGGAAGGCATCTACCCGCAGACCGCATCCGGACTGACGGGCGTGCAAACGCTCGTCACCCTTATGCTGGATCATGTGAATGCTGGGCGGTTGACGTTGGAACGCTTTGCCGATCTGACGGCCGCCGGACCGGCGCGGGTGTTCGGGATCGCGGGCAAGG
>DATARE010000565.1:0-4648 GCA_036264295.1 Micropepsaceae bacterium
GGCCGGCGGATGTAAGGCCGATCCTGGCCACCGATAGGATATAGGCTCGCGGCCGTTAGAAATCCGGCCTCTCGGCGCGCGGGATTGGCACGATGTCCTGCTGCGGATCCTGTTTTGGCGCGCTCGACTCGCCTTCGGCGCACACGACCTCTTTCAGGGGTTCGGAAACTTTTTGGTAGCGCTGGCTGGCGGTCCATGGCGCGCTGAACGCACCGGGGTCTTCGACCGTGACCGCTATTTCGAGCGTGTTGCCGCCGTCGAGCAGGCGATAGCGTTCCACGACATGAAGCCTGTCGGTGTGAGGCGTAAGGTAGAAATCCACCGCGACCTTTGTCGATATGCCGATGGTGTCGACCACAAGCGTATCGCCTTCGTAATGTCCCACAGACTCGCCATACCACGAGAGCGCCACCTTGGCGGAATGAGGACGGTCCATAGCAATGCGGCGAACCTGATGGTCGCTTTGATAGAGAAGCCACACCTCCTTGGGCGTCTGTACGATGTAGGTCGGATTGATGCGCAAAAGCATCGTGCCCGGTACGCCTGCCGGCCAGCACCTGGCAATCGAGGTGAATTGGGGTTCGCCCGCAAGCCCGTTGGCGTTGAATTTCTGCAATACGTCGCGAACCCACGGCATCAGGATCGGGTTCGTGAGATCCGCAACACGTGAGGTCGGCGGTAACGCCTCGCCATTGCCACGGTAAGGGTGAGCGGGATCCCATGTAACCGGTCCTGGCCCATTCGACGGCAGGATAAAATCATTGTGGTCGTTGCGCCATCCGACACCGCCCGAAGAAAAATCCGGGATCGCGCCCGGGGCAGCCACAGCAGATGAGGAAGCGATGTCGATAGGCGACAAAAATGCTGCCGCCGCACATGCGGCGATGACCCGCCATTTCAAGACGCTTATGCCGCTCGATACGGGCATCGTCGTTCTCCTTCTACGAAGGCTAAACCACCACATCTTGCTGCAAGCCGGATTCGAGCATGGCCGTATCGACTGCGCCTTCCAGCTTGCCGATGGCAAGCGTTGCCAGCGCATTGCCGAGGACATTCACAGGCACAAACGCCGAGGACAAAAGACGGTGCACGCCCAGGATCAGCCCGATGCTGGCGACAGGAATGGTGTGCGTTGCGGCGAGAGTCGTCGCCAGCATGACAATGGCAGAGCCCGCCACGCCCGCGCCCCCTGTCGAGGTGATCAGCATGATCGCGAGCAGCCCCAATTGCTGACCAAGCGAAAGATCGATCCCCACCGCTTGCGCAAGGAAAACCGAGACCGTCGCGTAATACAGACAGGTGCCGTCATGATTGAAGGCATATCCCACAGGCAGAACCAACGCGACAACTTGTTCGCCGCATCCCAGAGAACGCAGCTTTGCATTAATGCGCGGGAAGACAGATTCGCCCGATGACGTGCCCGCGACAATCATCAGCTCGGCACCGATATAGCGGATGAGCCGGAAGAGATTCACGCCGAACCATGCCGCGACAGGCCACAGGATCAAAAGCACGAACAGCGCACAACAGACGTAGAACTCCGCGACCAGCACGCCCAGCGCGATCAGAGAAGACGGGCCATATTTCCCCACCGTAAACCCGATGGCGCCAAATGCACCGATGGGGGCCACCACCATCACGTAGCCGATGATCTTGAAGAACACCTGCGACACGAGTTCGATGCCGTCGACCATAGGTTTGCCCTTGGCTCCGATTCCGAGCAGTGCAAAGGCGAACATCACGGAAAAGAACAGCACCGGCAAAACATCGCCATCCGCGAACGCGCCCACCGCGCTGGCCGGAACGATAGCGGAAAGGAATTGTCCGAACCCGGCCTGCCGGGCCGACGATTCCACGTCCGCCACACTGCTATCCGAAAAGGATTTCGGATCGGCATGCACCCCCGCCCCGGGCTGCCAAAAATTCACCAGCACCAAAGCAAGTGCCAGGGCCAACGTCGTGATGAGGAGAAAATAGACGATAGCCTTGATGGCAATGCGGCCGACACTTTTGGCCTGACCCGCGCTCGCAATGCCGTGCACCACGGTGCAGAAGATGATCGGCGCGACGACCATCCGCACCAGCCGGATGAAAAGATCGCCCAGCGGCTTCAGCGTGTCCGCGCTTGCGGGCCAAATCCACCCGATCGCCACGCCGGCGAGCATCGCCACCAGGATCTGAAACGACAGATCCGGCTTGGACACCTTGTGCGGAATGGCTGCAGTGATGCTCATCGGGCCCTCAGCCGGCCAACGCCGGATAAAGCGTTTTGGCCGTGCCGCCGAAAATCCATTCGCGGTCGCGCGGCGGCAGAAATTCCAAAGTGTCGCGTGCCAGCTTCACCAGTTCGGCAAGGGTGCGCTCCGACGCCGGATAGTTGGAGCCCCAAGCGATGCGGTTGGCACCAAATTCGGCGATCGCTTTCCCGAAGAAACTTTCCGGGGTGGCCTTACCGGTGCCGGCGCCGACAAGATTGCGTTCCGTCACTTTCAGGAACACGCCGGGAAATCTCGCCAGACCCCAAAGCGAATCCGCACCGCTATAGGGCGGGCCATCTTCCTGAACGGGCCGCGCCAGATGATCGAGAATCACGCGCAACCGCGGAAACCGGTTCAGCACATTGACGAGCTGCGGGATGCCCTTCGCCGTCATCTGCAGACAAATGGGCAACCGAGTTTCTTCAGCCATGCCCCAGGCGGGCAACGTTTTCTTATCGTCGAGCCAATCCTGTTGGCCCGGCATGGTGCTTCCGGTGGTGAAGAGGCGGAGCCCTGTCATACCCTTGCTCATCCAATGTGCCATGGTGGCCGTGGCGTCCGGTTCGAGGATATTGCAGGAGAAAACTCCCGTGAAGCGTTCCGGATAAGCTGCCACCGCTTCGACAACATAGGAATTGTCGTGCCCATAGCATGTCGAGGCCTGTACCAAGGCGGCCTTCTGCACGCCGGCCTCATCCTGCGCGGCGATCATATCGTCATAGCCAACCGGCCGTTCGCGCGACCAATCGGATTGGTGTCCACCCAGTGGCGCCCGCGGATATTTCGTGACATCTGCGGAAATCACATGGGGATGAATATCGTAAATCTCATTACTCAACAGGTTATCGCTTCCACCCAGGATTTTTCAAAAATTTGCCGGAGACTAACCTTTGGGCGCCGGCCTCGCGCCATCGGTATTGGTTTTAAGACCATAGATTTTTGTTAAGTCCGGCTTACGGAAGATCGGCCAAAGCAGCCGTGGCCGCCGCGCCCGAATGTAGAAAATATCTATGGCACGCAGCAGTGTTTCAATGCACCCAAAGCGCTTTTGACGGGGCATAGTATTTGCACCGGGAGAGCTCGAAAATTGCCTGAAATGAGCCGCCGTCAAATGAACGGACAGGCAACAAAAGAGGAAGCATCATGCGCGGATATCGGATGGCCATCGCAGCGGTTTCTACGCTGGCATTTTGCGGGACACTGAACGCCGCCCAGGCGCCGGCACCCACGCCGAACCTTCCCAATGTTCCTGAGGTCTACAAATTCGCGTCGGGCTGGCCAAAGCCCTTGCCCAACAATTGGGCCATGGGCACGGTCACGGGCCTGTATGTCGACGCGGACGACCATGTCTGGGTGTTGAATCGCGTGGAGGACGACGCCAAGGCTGGGAAGACGCCGACTCCCGCCGTATTGGAGTTCGACGCAGATGGCAATCTGGTGCGGTCCTGGGGTACGCCCGCTTCGGCGCCCGCAGGTGTGTGGCCGCGGGCAGTGCACACCATCTTCACCGACCGTGCGCACAATGTCTGGCTGGCCGGAGCGGCGCCAGGCGATACACTGCTGCAATTCACCCCTGACGGGAAATTTCTCCGCGATTTCGGCAATCGTGGCCCCATCGTCGAGCGGCAGGGCATGAAGCAGGACAATCAGAGCAAGAGTTTGCTGCTCGGCGTTTCCAGCGCGGCGCTGGATGAGGACGCCAATGAAATCTTCATCGCCGACGGCTATCTCAACCGCCGTGTCGACGTGTTCGATCTGAAGACGGGCGCCTACAAGCGCGGCTGGGGCGCCTATGGCAAGCCGATTTCCGAAATATCGAACGATCCGCAACCCGCCCACGATCCCAACGACATGCACGCGGCGGATTTTAAATCGCCGGTCCATTGCGTGCGCATTTCCAAAGATGGACTTGTTTATGTCTGCGACCGCGCTGGCGACCGCGTTCAGGTGTTCACCAAGCAAGGCAAGTTCCTGAAGGAATTCCACGTCGCCAATGCAACGATGGGCGCGGGTTCGGTCGGTTCGGTCGATTTCTCGAGCGATCCTTCGCAGAAATACATTTTCGTCGCCGACTTGCAGAATGGGACCGTGTGGCAGCTCGACCGCCAGAGCGGCGAAATCGTCGGTCACATCAGCCATAAAGGCCCCAATCCCGGCGAATTCTTCCGGGCCCATGTCGCCGCAATGGATTCCAAGAACAATGTCTATGTCGGCGAGATCGGGGACGGTAGTCGCGTACAGAAATTCGAGCCGTGAGCCAGGAACTGACGCGCCAAACAGCGGCTCTAACCTACTGCCGATGAAAATTATGGGGAAACAATGCGCAAATTATTGGGGATATTGACGATGGTGCTGGCGCCGGCGGCCGGTTATGCGGCCGACAACGGCTT
>DATARE010000578.1:0-5126 GCA_036264295.1 Micropepsaceae bacterium
CCTCGTCTACGTCATCATAATTGTGACGGTAGATGTTTCCGGCCGCCGCTATCCCGCGCCAATCAATATCAGGAAACCGCGCTTTTAATTCGCCGGGCAAACGGCGCGACGATTCAGAGATAATTTCCAGTGCGCGCGTAACTGCATAGAACGTGCGTCGATCCCCAACAAAGGTGCTGAAGTCATAACCCCTAGCGAACTCCAGCGCGAGATCAATATTGTCCAAAATATCTTCAATGTGCTGCACAGGAGAGCGAGATGCCTTATCAGAAGGCATAAACAGCCTCGCCCAGAATCGAATCACGTAGCCGGGGTCTTATCGTTTTTGCGTTCACGACATCCACGGGTGCAGAGAACAAGTCCCGTAGGTCCTCACAGAGCCCGGCATAGCCGAACAGCCCTATGTGCCGATCAGAATCGACTTCTATCAAGACATCCACATCGCTGTCCGGTCCGGGATTGCCCCGGGCAATTGAGCCAAAGATCGCGGCATGCACAATGCCACGCGCACGCAACACGTCCTGGTTGGCGCGCAAGATCGTAAGGGCGTTTTCGAGCGTCAGAGACATAGCGCATCCTACCAAGGATGTACGCGTTTTACACCAATGGCGCGGTTTGGATCAGCCGCCCGCCGGCGCGCACCGGCTCGCAGCGCAAAGCCAGCCCGGTCATCCGGTCGGTTTCCACGAACACACCGCAGAGCGTCGCCGGCCCGGTGGCAGGCGTCATGCGCCCGGTCGGCATTTTCTTGGTGAAACGCTGCAACGGCTCGAATTTGTCCATCCCGATGACGGAATCATAATCGGCGCAGGCGCCCGCATCGGTCTGATAGCCGGTGCCATGAGGCAAAATCTGCGTGTCGGCGGTGGGGATGTGGCTGTGGGTGCCGACAACGCAGCTTACGCGGCCATCGCAGAACTGCCCCATCGCCATCTTCTCCGAGGTCGCTTCGGCGTGCATGTCCACGATGATGGCATCCGCACCTTCGCGCAAAGGACAGGCGGCAAGCTCCGCATCCACCGCGGCAAAGGGATCATCGAGCGGGTCCATATGCACGCGGCCCATCGCGTTGATCACCAGCACGCGCGCGCCGTTCCGCGTCTGATAAAGGTTGGCGCCACGCCCCGGCGTACCGCGCGGATAATTCAGCGGCCGCAAGATGTGCTCTTCGGCGCCGATAAAGGTCAGGATCTCGCGCTGATCCATCCAATGATTGCCGCTGGTCAGCACATCGACGCCGGTGGCGAAAAGATCGTTGGCCACGTTGCGCGTGATGCCAAACCCGCCGGCCGCGTTCTCGCCATTGGCAACGACGAAATCGATGGCCAAGCGTTCACGCAGAGCGGGAAGCTCGTTCGCGAGCACATCGCGTCCGGGCCGGCCCATCACATCGCCGATGAAAAGTAACCGCATGCGTGCCTCTTAACACATAGTTTGCGCCATGAACCCGGAGAAATTGATCGCACGCCTCGCCGTTCAGACGATGGTGATGCTGTGCCTCATGGGCTTGCTGCTTTTCGGCGCGGCAGGCCATTGGCGCTGGGCTCAAGCCTGGGCTTTTCTGGCGATATTCGCCCTGAGTTCCATCGGGTTCGGCGCCTGGCTGCTGCGGCGCGATCCCGCTTTGCTCGCGGCCCGGCTGGCATCGCCGATGCAGCGCGGCCAGCCGGTCTGGGACAGGATATTCTTCCTCATCTTCATTCCGCTCTGGTTCGGCTGGCTGGTGCTGATGGGCCTGGACGCGCAGCGTTGGCACACATCCCATGTGCCGCTCTTGCTGAACATCCTGGGCGGCGCCCTCGTGATCGCGGGGTTTTTTGGAACTTTGGTGGTTTTTCGCGAGAACAGCTTTGCCGCGCCGGTGGTCCGGGTACAGGCGGAACGCGAACAGCGCGTCATCGACACCGGGCCTTACGCTTTGGTGCGCCACCCCATGTACACGGCGGCAATTCCCTATTTGGCGGGAGTGCCTTTGCTGCTGGGCTCGTGGTACGGGCTTCTGGTGGTGGCGGCGATGATCGCGGGCGTGGCGCTGCGCGCGGTGTCGGAAGAAAATCTGCTGGAACGCAAATTGCCCGGCTATGCCGACTATATGAAGCGCGTTCGCTATCGCGTTATTCCGGGCCTGTGGTGAGGCGGCGGGCGCTTTCCTCCGTCACGATCCAATCAAGCCTCTGGTCGTTTTCATCGTGCGGCAGATCGGCAAATTCCTGGACCCGGAAGCAATAACCGGCTGCCAATACGGTCTTAGACGCGCGCAATCCGGCAAGCGTGCGGTCATAGAAGCCTGCGCCATAGCCGATGCGGTAGCCTTTCGCATCGAAGCCGAGCAACGGCACCGCCAGCACATCGGGCGCGATCTTTGGCCAATCGCGGGAAGGCTCCGAAAGTCCGAAGCCGCCAGGCACAAGCTTAGCCCCGGATTCCCAGACATGAAAATCCAGCGGCAATCCCCGTTTCACCACACGCGGCAAGGCGACGACATGGCCGCGCGCGCGCAAAATCTCCAACAACGGCGCAGGATCGGCTTCATCGCCAATGGCCACATAAGCCGACACAACACTGTGCGGCGGAATGGGAATGGTATCGGCGAAAATCTGCGCGATGCGACGGGAGAGTGCCGGAACTTCGGACTGCAAAGCGGCGCGCCGTGCGAGCGCTTCTTTGCGGACCTCTTCCTTCAGCGCGGTAATGGTCATGAAAAGAAGCGTACCGAATAAGAGGTGGGCGGGACCGCCGTCGCCGTTGGACTTGGATCCTCACGGGCCTGCAAGTGCAGGTGGGCGCCATATGACCGAGACCACGATCCCGGCCAGGGACAGCTCCCGGTGAGTACCATTAAGGCCCCTGGGCATCGCTTGCCTGACGTACGGGGCAGTACCCGCCCATCAGCAATTTAGGCATGCGCAAGGCGCGCGGCAATGGCTTCAAGCTTCGCGGCCGCCCCTTCCAGGGCGCCGGCGGCGATTTCTTCGCGGCTTTGCCGGGATTCCTTCGTATTTTCCGCTTTCAAAATGGCCAATTCATTTTCCCGCTCGTGCAGTTTCGCCAACGCTTCGGACAATTCGTCGGCGACAACCAGGCTGGTCATCAAGAGCAGACGCGCATCGCCCACCTGCCCCACGGAACCGGAAAGCTCGCGCACGCGTTTGTCGACGAACTGTCCCAGCTCGCGAACATGGTCTTCTTCGCCCTGATCGCACGCAACCGTATAGGCCCGGCCGTTCACGAGCACATTCACCAACGGCATGCATGCACTCCTATCAATTATGTCTCAGCGCTTCGCGAATTTCGGTGATGGCGCTGTCGAGCCGGTCTTCCACCTCCGCGGTAAGACCCGCAAGGCTGCGCGATTCTTCTTCCAGCTCTGCAATGCGCGTAATCAGCCGCTCGCGTTCCTCTTTCAGCAGGCTCAGCTCCGCCTCCGCGCCGGCGGTTTTGGCCAGGTGCTCTGCGCGCTCTTCCGCGCAAGCCTCCAAACGGTCGAGCGCTGCGGTGAAGCGCGCCAGGGCGTCGTCGAATCTGCTCATGTTTTCGTCCCGATTCTCACGGAGAATCGCAGGCACCTTAGGCGCAGGTGAAATGGTGAGCAATCGCCCCCTCTTGCTGAACCTGGGGACATCCGCGCGAACAGGCGGCACAGCAATAAACGCCGAATGTCGTCGCATCGTGCTGGACGGGAACGCGGCCGCCTCCGATACTGGCGCGCGCGAGACATTCAGGACCCTTGCACAGGGAGAAAGCCTAGCTTAAGGCCACCCAATGGGCGAAAAACCAACATCCTTCGGGCCGACGATGGCCAATGCCATCCGCGCTCTTGCCATGGACGCCGTGGAAGCGGCCAAATCGGGCCATCCGGGCATGCCAATGGGCATGGCCGATGTCGCGACTGTCTTGTTCACCCGGTTCCTGAAATACGACGCCTCGCAGCCCGCCTGGCCGGACCGCGACCGCTTTGTCCTTTCTGCCGGCCACGGCTCTATGCTCTTGTATGCGTTGCTTTATTTGACGGGCTACCCCGGCATCGGCCTGGACGACATGCGGCGGTTTCGCCAATTGGGAAGCCCTTGCGCCGGCCATCCCGAGCACGGGCATATTCCGGGAATCGAGACCACCACAGGCCCCTTGGGCCAGGGGCTTGCCAATGCCGTCGGCATGGCATTGGCCGAGCGTATCCTGAACGCGCGGTTCGGGGATGGGCTGGTCGATCATAAAACCTATGCAATGGCCAGCGACGGCGACCTGATGGAAGGCATCAGCCACGAAGCCTGCAGCCTCGCCGGTCATCTGAAGCTCAATCGGCTGATCGTTCTTTATGACGACAATGGCATTTCGATCGACGGTTCCACGGCGCTCTCCGATTCGACCGACACGCTGATGCGATTTGAAGCGATGGGTTGGGCCGCCTCGCGGGTGGATGGTCTGGACCCCAATGCCGTTGCCGCCGCATTGGATGCGGCGCAGTCGAGCGAACGTCCGGTCCTCATCGCCTGCAAGACCATCATCGGCTATGGCGCGCCCAAGCGGGCGGGCACCGCCAAAGCGCATGGCGAGGCGCTCGGCGCCGAAGAAGTGGCCGGGGCCCGTGCCGCGCTGGGTTGGCCGTATCCGCCCTTCGAAATTCCGGACGACGTTTTGAGTGCATGGCGCACGGCCGGTGCGCGCGGCGTCGATGCGCGCAAAGCCTGGGAAGCGCGCCACGCCGACAGCGCCCCCGACATGCGCGGCGCTTTCGATGCTGCGCTTTCGGGAGACCTCCCGAACGGACTGGCTCCTGCGCTGGCGGCGCTGAAAACGAAATTCGCCAACGAGAAGCCCGCCGTCGCGACGCGCAAATCCTCCGAATTGGTGCTGGAAGTTGTGACCGCCGCGGTCCCCACGCTGATTGGCGGTTCGGCCGATTTGACGCCCTCCAATCTCACCAAGACCAAGAACGATCCGGAGATTTCGCCGGGCCGTTACAATGGCCGCTACATCCATTACGGCATTCGCGAACACGGCATGGCATCGGCCATGAACGGCATGGCGCTGCATGGCGGCATTATCCCCTATGGCGGCACGTTCCTGATCTTCACCGATTATTGCCGCCCGGCAATCCGCCTGGCCGCGTTGATGAAGCAGCGGGT
>DATARE010000600.1:0-11994 GCA_036264295.1 Micropepsaceae bacterium
TGCCGCCGCGTTCGCTTTGTCATTGCCTCGGCCGCAGCTCTGACGCAGGACAATGCCCAAATCGCGCTCGGCCTCATGATTTCCCATTTCGGCGACCGGGCGAATATTCGCGTAGGCGAGCGAAAAATCCCGGCGCTGGAATGCCGCCATCCCGGCGCTCAGATTTGGCGAAGCCGGAGGCGTGACGGTTCCTGCGGGCATCTCCGCCGGGGCGGGACAAAAGGCATCGGCTTGGGCAACCGGCGCAGGCGCTGCGGGTGCCGGCTGTGCTGCCTGTGCGGGTTGTGGCGGCGCAAAGGACGCCGTCATGTACAATTTGCGTTCCTTGTAGGCGATATAAAGGTGCAACTGGCTCAAGGTCGGCATGCCGACCAGCATGTCGGGCACTTTTTCGTCTCGGATCAGAGAACCGGCGGCAGGGGTATTGCGGACGCGCCCCGAAACCAGATCGGGCAGCAAAATGACGACGGGATTGGAGACATTGACTCCATCCACGCCCAAGGTCTTGAAGCGCCGGCGGTAAACATTGGCGGCGAAACCGCCTTGAAGCTGGCCGACCTTTTCGACGTCGGGCCCATTCAAATCCACGCCGAATTCGCGTTGCGCGGTGTCGAGATTGAGCGTGGTCCGCGCCGCACCAGTATCGAGCGTGGCGTTCACGCGCTTGCCATCGAGATCCATGCGGAAATTGATATGGCCCGAGGCATCGAACGTGAACGGAACCACGGCGACGGTCGCGGCGCGCCAATACACGACATTGCCGTCGCAATGGTCGGGCGAAAACAAATTCAACTTGCCAGTGTCGAAATCAAAATCGACGTCGAAATTCTGCAGGAAATCGGCGGCCAGAATACCGGCGAATTCCGGCACGTTCTGCGGCGCGTTGGGTTGTTGCGGCGAAACGAAGAAATAGGCGCCTTCCTGGCGCAAACCGCCGAGCGTGATCGAGGGCAATCGCACCTGCTGATCGGATGTGGCGCCGCTGACATCCACCAAGCCTTTGCCGTCGCGGGAGCGCGTTGTCGGAAGGTTGAGGTCCTTCACGGTCTTCTGCGACAATTGACTGAATGCACCCCCGGTATCGAGCAGAAGGGTTTCCTGCTTGCCGGAAATTTCCACCGATACCGCGTAGCGCCCGCTCGGAAGCTTCATCATGTCGAGCGTGGTGATGCGTTTCAGCGGCCCGCATTCGGCGCCCATTGCCGACGAAGCAACGCCCAACAACGCCACGACTGCAGGGACAATCCGTGAACCGCGCATAACCCCTCCCGATCTGCGGATTCGTCCGGCCAATAAAGCTGGAGCTGGGCCGATCTTCAATTCTTACGCGAATGAACAATCGGTAATGTCCGAATAGTGGCAGAAGAATTCGAAATTCGCGTTATTTCCAAATGGGTTTGCCCGAACCGGGCAGGCCCAGCCGTGGCCATTTTTCAGTGACCGTGTGGACAATGTCGTCGTCCATCCGGATGGGCGTACCCCATTCGCGTTTCACTTCCGGCGGCCATTTGTTGGTGGCGTCGAGCCCAATCTTCGAACCGAGGCCGGATTCGGGAGAGGCGAAATCCAGATAATCGATGGGCGTGCCTTCGATCAGTGTGACGTCTCTAGCCGGATCCATGCGCGTGGCGACAGCCCACATCACATCCTTCCAATCGCGGGCATCTATATCCTCGTCCACCACGATCACCCATTTCGTGTACATGAACTGGCGCAGATAAGACCACACCGCCATCATCACACGCTTGGCATGGCCGGGATATGCCTTCCGTATGCTGACGATCGCAATGCGATAGGAACAGCCTTCGGGCGGCAGCCAGAAATCGACGATCTCGGGGAATTGCTGCTGCAGGAGCGGAATAAACACGTCATTCAGTGCTTCGCCCAATGTTGCGGGTTCATCCGGCGGGCGGCCTGTGAAGGTGGAAAGATAGATGGGATTCTTCCGCATCGTAATCGCTGTCGCGGTGAAGACTGGGAAAGGTTCGACACCATTGTAATAGCCGGTGTGATCGCCATAGGGGCCTTCGTCGCGCGTCTCGGACAGTGAGACTTCGCCTTCGATCACGATCTCCGCTTCGGCTGGCACTTTCAGAGGCTGTGTCACGCATTCGGCCAATTCGACTCGCGAGCCCCGTAGCAGCCCGGCGAATTGATACTCCGACAGCGTCTCTGGCACCGGCGTCACGGCGGCGATGATGGTGCCGGGATCGGCGCCTAGTACTACGGCAGCGGGAAACGGCCCCGCATTTTCTTTTGCCCAGCGGCGATAATGTTGCGCGCCGCCCCGGTGGCGCAGCCAGCGCATGATGGTCTGGGTCTTGTTCAGAACCTGCATGCGATAGATACCGAGATTGAAATTGTCCTCGCGCGCATCGCTCGGCCCTTTTGTCACCACCAGCGGCCAAGTGATGAGCGGCGCGGGCTCGCCGGGCCAGCAGGTCTGAATCGGGAGCGCGGAAATATCGATGTCGGCCCCTTTCAGCACGACCTCCTGACAGGCGGGCCGGCCGACCGTCTTGGGTTTCATCGCCAGGAAGGTTTTCGCCAATGGCAGCAGCTCGAACGCCTCGCGAACGCTGCGCGGCGGTTCAGGCTGGCGCAGTGTGGCCAGAAGTTCGCCCACTTCGCGCAAGGATTTCGCGTCGGTGCGTTCGACGCCGCCCAGGGTCACGCCCATGGCGACGCGTTTGACAGTCCCGAACAGATTGACCAAGACCGGAATGTTCGAGCGCGTGCCGTCACTTCTGATCGGGTGCTCGAAAATCACCGCCGGTCCCCGTTCGGCAAGCAAGCGGGTCTGGATTTCCGTCATCTCGAGCACGGTCGACACGGGCTCGCGCACCCGCACCAGATCGCCCTGGGATTCGAGTTTGGCAATAAAATCGCGAAGCGAGCGGTAGCTCATGCGGGCGAGCCCACTTTCCATTTCCATGGCGCAGCATGGCGATAGCCATAGGCGAAATAGATCGCCAGGCCTACCGCCGTCCACAGCACCAGGCGAACCCAGGTGGCGTCGGAAAGGCTGAACATCATTAATCCGCAGGACACGACGCCTGCCGGCGCAACGAACCATACAAAGGGCGTGCGAAAGGCGCGGTGTGCTTCGGGCGCGCTGACACGCAGCATCATGATGCCGACGCAGACGATGACAAACGCAAGCAGGGTTCCGATGGAAACCAGATCGGCAAGGACATCGAGTGGAAAAATGGCGGCCAGCAAGGCGGCGACACATCCCGTTATGATGGTGCCGCGATGGGGGGTGCGGAAAGCGGGATGGACGGCTGCGAAAAGAGGCCAGAGGAAACCATCCCGCGCCATGGCGTAGAAGACCCGCGATTGGCCGTAGAGCGAAACGAACGCGACGGAGGCGAGCCCGGCCAACGCCGCAACATTGATGGGGAGCACCAGCCAGCTCAGGGCACCGATTTTTCCGATCGCGAAAGAGACCGGATTGGGCACGTCCAGAGTCCGCCAATCGCCGACACCGGTCAGGACGAGGGCCATCAAAAGATAAAGCCCGGTGCAGATGAAAAGAGACCCCAAGATCCCGATGGGGATATCGCGCCGCGGATTTCGTGCCTCTTGGGCCGCCACGGAGACGGATTCAAAGCCGATATAGGCGAAATAGATCATGCCCGATGCCGCAAGAATGCCGCTTACGCCGAACTTTCCCCATTCGCCCGCATTCGGCGGCACGAAAGGGGTCAGGTTGGCCCTGCTGACATAAGGCAGGCCGAACAGGATTACGAGCAGAACGACGCCGGTTTTTATCGCCACCATCGTGGCGTTGAATGCCGCCGATTGGCGTACGCCGACCACCAGGAACACGGTCAATCCCGCGATCAGAAGAACAGCCGGCAGATCGATGAGCGCGCCGGTGACATGCAGATCGTCAAAGCCGGTGCCGGTCAGTGGCGCATTTGCCAATACAGCCGGAAAGCCCAAGCCGAATTCCTGCAGCAGGCTCAGGAAATAGCCCGACCATCCCACCGCCACGGTGGATGCGGAAACCAGATATTCGAGCACCATATTCCAGCCGATGAACCAGGCCATGAAGCGGCCCATGGTGGCATAGGCATAGGTGTAGGAACTGCCGGATTCTGGAATCATGGAGGCGAATTCGGCATAGCACAGCCCCGCGAACAGGCAGCCCAATCCCGCGATGACGAACGAGATCAGCACCGCGGGGCCGGCATGTTCGGCGGCCGCCGTGCCGGCGATAACGAAAATACCGGCTCCAATAATGGTGCCGATGCCGAGCATAATCAGGCTTACCGGCCCCAGCGCGCGATTCAGCTCATGCTCATGAGCAATGATGGGATTGGGCTGTGTCGAATCGGGAAGATCGCCACTCGGCACGCGGTCATTCCGCAGGCTGTTGTTTGATCAACACCCAGTCCGGCTCCTTGCCGTGACGCATGCCGTAAAAACCGAAAATAATCATGCCGACAATGGTCCACACCAGGAGGCGCAACCAGGTGTCCATCGGCAGGAATGCCATCATGAACAGGCACATGCCCATGCCCAGCGGAGCCACAACCCATACGAAGGGGGTGCGGAAGGGGCGGCGGAGTTGCGGCTCTTTCACGCGCAGCACCAGGATCGCCACGCACACGATCACGAAAGCGAGCAGAGTTCCGATGGATACCAGCTCGCCCAGAATGCCGAGCGGGAAAATGCCTGCGAGCAGGGCGGCAATAACTCCGGTCACAATGGTGCCGATCCAGGGCGTGCGGAATTTCGGATGAATGGTGGAATACAAGGGCGGGATCAAACCATCCCGCGACATCGCGTAGAACACCCGCGACTGGCCGAGCAACAGCACCAGCACAACCGACGCCAATCCGATCACCGCGCCGAGATTTACGACGACGCGCAGCCAGGCGAGCTGCGGCCCGGCATTGTCCACTGCCACATAGACCGGGTGCGGCACGTTCAGGGACGCGTAGGGCGCAAGTCCTGTCATGGTCAGCGACATCAGGATGTAAAGGAATGTGCAGATGACCAGCGAGCCCAATATCCCGATGGGAATATCCCGCTTCGGATTGCGGGCTTCCTGTGCGGCCACCGATACCGCATCGAACCCGATATAGGCGAAGAAGATGACGCCCGTGGCGCGGAACACGCCGCTCCATCCGAATTGGCCCCAGGTGCCGGTGTTGGGCGGCACGAAGGGCGTGAGATTGGCGGTCTTGATCAGCGGCAATCCGAAGGCGATGACTAGAACGACAATGGCGAGCTTGATGGCCACCATGACTGCGTTGAATTGCGCAGAGGCTTTTATGCCTATCACGAGCATCGTGCTGGCTAGCGCGACGATCGCCATCGCCGGCAGGTTCAGAACCGATCCCGTCAGCGACATATCTTCGAAACTCGTCATGGCAATGGGCGCCGAGGAAAACGCCTTCGGAAGGGCGATGCCGAATTGTCCCATCAGCTCGACGAAATAGCCTGCCCATCCGACAGCAACGGTCGACGCGGCGGCCATATATTCGAGCACCAAATTCCAGCCGATGATCCAGGCCAGCATTTTTCCCATGGTCGCATAGGTATAGGTGTAGGCGGACCCTGCGACCGGGATCATGGACGCGAATTCGGCATAGCAAAGCCCGGCGAACAGACAGCCCAGGCCCGCAATCATGAAGGAATAGACCACGCCAGGCCCCGCATAGGCGGCCGCGGCATGGCCGGTGATGACGAAAATGCCGGCTCCGATAATGGCGCCGATTCCGAGCGCGATAAGCTGCCACGGTCCCAGAGTGCGGTGGAGTTCGTGCGCTTCTTCTCTGACGATTTCGCCTTCAACCGACATGAATATTTCCTCGAGCTGCGGAATCGCACTGTGGCATGTTGCGGCGCAACCGCCAACTCAGGCCGGCGAGGCGACGGGCGAGACCGCGTGGGTGGGTGAACCCACGACAAGCACGGCCGAACCCAATGCTGCAGCGACAACGGAGCCGATCAGAACGCCGATCTTGGCGACAGCCGAATCCGGTCCTTCCGGAAATGCCTGATCGGCCATCAGGAGCGCAACGGTGTCTCCCACACCGCAGAGGCACGCCGCCCCAATGAAGTTGCGCAACGAGACATCCTCTGGCGCGCGCGCGATCCGCACTTTGACCGCGAGCAGGGATGCAAGGCAGATCCCGATGGGTTTGCCCAACACCAGCCCCAGGATCACTCCGAGCAGAATCGACAGAGCTTGGGGCGAGGTGAGATCGACATTCAGATTCACCCCCGTCGCCGAAAACGCGAACAAGGGCAGGATCACATAGGCGCTCCACGGCGCCACCGCTTGTTCGATGCGATCGGCCGGCGACAACAGGCGGTCGCTGGCCGCCGACAGATTGCGGCTCGCCCAATCCCAGATTGGCTCCTGCTCGATGCGCCTTGTGTCGTCGCCCGATTGCTTGGCCTCGTTTTCGGCGTGCTCCAGCGCGGCAAGCGCCGTGGCCGCCTGGGCGAGCAAGGGACCCGCTGCCGGTGCCGGCCGTGTCGGCAGAAAGCCCGCCAAGAACACGCCCGCCAGCGCGCCATGCACTCCGGCACCGTGAAGCGAAAACCAAAGCACGATGGCGGCGGCCACATAGGGCGAAGCCGCGTAGACGCGCCACCGGTTGAGCGCATAAAGCAACGCCACCGCGACAGCGCTTAGCAACAGCCAGCTGACTTCGAAGGCGCGGGGATAAAATATCGCCAGCGTCAGCACCGAAAGAATGTCATCGACCACGGCGAGGGCGGCTACGAACACCCGCAGGCCCGGCGTGATGCGGTTGCCGAGCAAGGCCAGAATGCCGAGCGTGAACGCGATATCGGTTGCCGTCGGCACCGACCAGCCCGGCGCCGTGAGTCCGGGATTCAAGGACAGATAAATCGCCGCCGGCGCAAGCACGCCGCCGATAGCCCCAAGCACGGGCAATATGGCCGCGCGCGGATCGCTCAGCGCCCCGGCGGTCATTTCGCGGCGTATTTCAAGACCGACGAGAAGGAAGAAGATCGCCAAAAGACCTTCGGAAAACCACGCGCCGACCGACAAAGAGAACATGGTGCCGGACATGCCGAATCCAAAGGTCGAATTGATGAAAACCCGATAATAGTTTTCGAGCGGCGTGTTGGCGCATAACAGGGCGGCGCCCGCTGCGATCAGCAACACAAGGCCGCCTGCCGCGGGCAGGCTGGCGAAAGTGCGTGCCGAACGCTGGAGGCGCGTCGCCACCGGGCGCTCCAGCACCTCCAGCATCGAATAGAAATCCCAGGCGCCGTCATAGCGGATCCCGTCGATGAAAACGGTGGGCGTGCCGGTCACGCCGTTGCGCTTGCCGTCCGCCACGTCTTCCGCCACGCGCCGCCGGGTTTCATCGTCTTCGACGTCACGATCGAAACGCGCCATGTCGATCCCGAGCGAGGCTATGAATTCGCGCAAATCCGCCGGCTTGACCGGAGGGTCCTGATCGTAAATCCAGTCGTGCACCGGCCAGAACTTGCCCTGCTTGCCGGCTGCTTCGGCCATCCGCGAAATCAATTCCGCGCCGGGATGGGCGCGATCGTTGGGAAAATGACGAAAGATATAGGCAAGCCGCTCGCCCAGCGCTTTGCGGAGCCGCGCCAGGACGAAGCGCAGACGGCCGCAATAGGGGCAGAGATAATCCCCATACAGAACGATGCTGACCGGATCGGATGAATTTCCGCCACGCACGTGGTCGCGCGTTCGCTCGATACCTCGCAGCAGCAGCGCCGTTGTGGGAGCAGGGGCGGCGGTCTCATTCGCCATCGGGCGTCTCCGGAAAGTTTGATGTTCAGGTTCTCTGAAAAGCGGTGCGAGACGCAATGCCTATGGGAGCAGGACATAGACCGAGGTTTCACGCATCTCGCGGTCTTCGAGGTCGCGCGAGGTCGGCACGGAATAGGTGACAAGCCGCTCGACCCCGCCAGCCGGAAAATAATTGCGGCCGGGATCGCCGATCAGCACGCGTGCACCCTCGGCCGCAAGGCTGCGCAGCCAGCCAAGCAAACGCTCTGCCAAGGGCCGCTCATAACACATGTCGCCGGCCAGGACCGTTCCCCACCGGCCGTTGGTCCCAATGATGTCATGCTCGACCGGCTCGATGAAAACGCCATTCGCGGCGCCGTTGAGTTCCATGGCGGCGAGTGCCAGCGGATCGAGCTCCGCGGCGATGACGGGATTGGCGCCTGCTTTTGCGGCAGCAATCGCGACAAGCCCCGAGCCCGCGCCAAAATCCAGCACCGCCTGCCCTGCAACTTCAGCGGGGTGGTCCAGGATATAGCGGGCGACGGCCTGTCCGCCGGGCCATGCGAAAGCCCAGTATGGCGGCGGCAAATGCTCAACCCCGAAGGCAAGAGCCGATGACTGGGCCTCCGTTTCCGTCCAGAGGTTCATCACTTCGCCGGCCAGGTGCAGCTTGATCTCCGGCACGATGGAAGGGGAAAGCAGTTTCGTATGGGCACGCACGAAGGCGATGCGATTTTCAACGCCGGGCAATGTCATCACATGCGTGCCAGCATGCCGATCACCAAAGCTGCCGCGATCAGCGCGCCGGTGTCCCGATTGGCCTTGAAGAGCTTCAGGCAAAGAAGCGGATTGTCGATATCGAGTCGGCGCAATTGCCAGAGCAGATGGGCGGCCGGCGCCAGCATGGCAAATGCAAAAGCGGCTCCAAGCCCCGCGGTGAATCCGCCGGCCAGCATGAAGCCTATGGCGCCGGCGTAGAAGCCGTACATCCATGGCATGGTTCGCGCGCCCAACCGGATGGCGGATGACTTCACCCCGATCAGAATATCGTCCTCTTTGTCCTGATGGGCGTAGATCGTGTCGTAACCGAGCGTCCAGAAAAAACATCCCGCATAGAACAGATAGGCGGGCGCCGTGAGCGTGCCAGTGGCTGCAGCAAAACCGAACGGCACGCCCCAATTGAAGGTGAGGCCGAGCCAAGCCTGGGGCCACCAGGTGACCCGTTTCATGAAGGGATAGCAGACGACCAGGAAAAGCGAACCGATGCCTAAGAGAATCGCGAACCGATTGAAACTTAGCAGCACCAAAAAGCCGATGAGCGCCTGCGCAATCGCAAACGCCCACGCCTGCTTCACGCTGACCGCGCCGGACGGAATGGGCCGCCCGCGTGTGCGCGCCACGCGTGCATCGTAATCGCGGTCGACAATGTCATTGTAGGTGCAGCCCGCGCCGCGCATTACCACCGCGCCGATGCCGGTCAGGATCACATAAACTGGGTCGGGAAAGCGCCCGCCCGCCGCCGCCGCGCCCAGCGCCAGCCCGAACACGCAAGGCCAATAGAGCAGCCAGGCCCCGATGGGACGGTCGAGCCGCATCAGACGCAGATAGGGCTGCCACCCTGTGGGTGCCGCTTCCAGCCAGTTCGCAGGAACAGAATCCGCCGGGCGCGTGCTGAATGGGGTCTCTGGGGCTTGCGGGTCGGCGTCCATGCGTGCTGCAACGTCTCGAAACGAAGCACATAAGGTAGCGCGCCTGTGGGACAGGACAAAGGCCAGGATTCCGGAACGCCTGACCTGACCTATGCCGGTGGGAAACTGCGTTTGTTTGTCGAGGCGCCGCTGAACGCGGGCGCCAAGATCGCGCCGGACGAAGGTCAAGCCCATTACCTCTTGCATGTGATGCGGGCCCGCGAGGGAAGCCGGGTGCTGCTGTTCAACGGCATGGACGGCGAGTGGCAAGCCCGCATCGCCGATGTCACGCGGCGGTCTTGCGCGCTTGTGTGCGAAACGCAAACCGAGCCGCAAGGCCATGAGCCCGATCTGTGGCTGGCTTTTGCTCCGATCAAGAAAACGCCAGCCGATTATGTGGCGCAAAAAGCGACAGAACTTGGCGTGCGGGTGCTCCAGCCGGTATTGACGCGGCGCACGATTGTGCGGCGGGTGAATTTGGACAGGCTGCGAGCCAATGCCGTCGAGGCGGCGGAGCAATCGGGGCGGCTGACGGTGCCGCAAATCCGCGAGCCCGTGAGCCTGGATGCACTTTTGGCGTCCTGGCCCAAGGAGCGGCGGCTTTTGTTCTGCGACGAGGGCGGCGATGCGGCACCTGTGGCGGAAGCTCTGCAACAGGCTGCATCAAACAGCGCTTGGGGCGTCCTGACCGGGCCGGAAGGCGGCTTCGACCCGGAGGAGCGCGCTTCCATCCGGACGCATTCATTCGTTCTTCCCGTGACGCTGGGGCCACGCATTTTGCGGGCCGATACGGCCGCGCTTGCCGCGCTCGCGGTCTGGCAGGCGGTGTTGGGCGATTGGCGGGCGCCAGGCCCCGGCTTGTAACTCTGGGGCCGCGACACTAGGTTCGGCTCAATCCCACCAGGAACCCGCGAGCCCAATCGCGGAATTGAGGAAACCTGCATGTCCATCCCGCAGTCCGCCGGCGGGCCCATCTCCTCACGTGCCGATCTCGTGGCCCATATCGCCGCGGGTTCGAAGCCGCGCGAGCAATGGCGGATCGGCACGGAGCACGAGAAATTTGTGTACGGGCTCAAAGATTACAAGCCATTGCCCTATGAGGGCCGGCCCGGAATCCGGGCCTTGCTCGAGGGGATGGCGCGCTTCGGCTGGGTGCCGATCCTGGAAGGCGAGAACATCATCGGACTGTCGCAGAACGGGGCCTCGCTGAGCCTCGAACCCGGCGGGCAATTCGAGCTTTCCGGCGCGCCGCTGAAAACGGTGCACGAGACCTGTGTCGAGGTGAACACGCATCTGAAGCAGGTGCGCGAAGTCTGTGCCGAAATCGGCGCGGGCTGTCTCGGTGTCGGTTATGCGCCCACCTGGCGGCTCGACGAAGTGCCGGTGATGCCCAAAGGGCGCTATGCGATCATGCGGCGCTACATGCCCAAAGTCGGCGGCTATGGGCTCGAGATGATGTTCCGCACCTGCACGGTGCAGGGAAATTTCGATTTCGGCTCCGAAGCCGACATGGTGAAAAAATTTCGCGTCGCGCTCGCGTTGCAGCCGGTGGCAACGGCGCTGTTCGCCAATTCGCCATTCCGTGAGGGCAAGGCGAACGGATTCCTGTCGCTGCGCAGCCAGGTGTGGACCGATGTCGACAACGACCGCGCCGGCATGCTGCCCTTTGTGTTCGAAGATGGCTTCGGCTTCGAACGCTATGTCGATTATGCGCTCGACGTGCCGATGTATTTCGTCTACCGCAACGGGCGCTACATCGATGTGGCGGGAAAGTCGTTCCGTGATTTTCTCGCCGGGCGCATTCCCGAATTGAAGGGCGTCACGCCCATGATGTCGGATTGGGCGGACCATCTGACCACGATTTTCCCCGAGGCGCGGCTGAAGTCGTATCTCGAAATGCGCGGCGCCGATGGCGGCACGTGGCGGCGCATCTGCGGGCTGCCGGCATTGTGGACCGGGATTCTGTACGACCAGACCGCGCTCGATGCGGCGTGGGATCTGGTGAAAGATTGGACGGCGGAGGAGCGCGAGACCATGCGCGCCGCGGTGCCGAAGCTTGCGTTCAAGACGCCGTTCCGAAAAACCAATCTTTTGGAGCTAGCGCGGCGCATGCTTGAAATCGCCACTGCGGGCTTGCGCAGCCGCCGGGCGCTCGATTCCAGCGGCGGCACCGAAGAAGGCTTCCTTCAGCCCTTGCAGGAATTGGTCGACCGCGGCCAAACGCGCGCCGATGAATTGCTGGCGTTCTATCGTGGCGAGTGGAAGGGCGATCTCTGCAAGCTGTTCGAGGCTTATAATTTCCTCTGACGCTCAGGCGGTGTCGTCGGCGTCTTCGGGACCGCGCCGCCAGCGCCAGCCGCCTTCGGTCTTCTTCCACGCCAGAAGCAGAAACGGGACCGAGACCGCCACCACGCCCAGAATGCGCAACAGCGGCGTGCCGGGATAGCCGAGATAAAGCTCATAGGCCGAAGGCACGGCGAGAATTGCGCCGATATAGACGGCGAACAGCGCCCAGCCTTTCCAGTTGAGCGGCACGCCGGCGCCCATGGCCCG
>DATARE010000079.1:0-10928 GCA_036264295.1 Micropepsaceae bacterium
AGCCGCCGCGCGACAAGGGCATGAATACGGTCGAAGCCTGCGAGGCGCTGAGGGCAGGCAAGGTGAAGGCGTTCATCGGACTGGGCGGCAATTTCGTGCGGGCGATACCCGAGCGCGCCGCAATGGAAGAAGCCTGGACGAAAATGCGCCTCACTGTGCAGATCGCCACGAAACTGAATCGCAGCCATCTCGTGAACGGAGAGATCGCCTATTTGCTGCCCTGCCTCGGACGCTCCGAGGAGGACATCCAGGAGACCGGCCCGCAAACCGTTACCATCGAGGACAGTCTGAGCTGCATCCACGGCTCGGTCGGAAAGCATGCGCCGGCCAGCAAAACCCTCTTGTCGGAAGTGGCCATTGTCGCCGGCATCGCGAAGGCAACTCTGAAACCCAACCCGAAGGTCACATGGGACGCGTGGGTCGCCGATTATGGAAAGATTCGCGATCTCATCGAAGCGAGCTATCCGGACATGTTCCACGATTTCAACAAAAGGCTGTTCACGCCGGGCGGCTTCTATCGCGGAAACAGCGCGCGCGAGCGCATATGGAAGACGAAAAGCGGCAAAGCGATGTTCACGCCGCCCGAGACGATGTCGGCGGTAGGTGTTGAGGATGCGACCGGACGTTTCCGCCTTATCACGATGCGCAGCAACGATCAGTTCAATACCACCATTTACGGCTATAGCGATCGCATGCGCGGGATCGAGGGAACGCGCGACGTGCTGCTGATCAATCCCGGCGAGATGCGGCGGCTCGGGCTCGCGGAAGGGCAAATCGTGTCTTTGGTCAGCGATGCGGGTGACGGCGTCGAGCGCGAAGTGACCGGTCTGAAAGTCACGCCGTTCTCGCTTCCCGACGGTTGCGTGGGCTCCTATTATCCGGAAATGAATCCGCTCGTGCCGCTGTGGTACCACGACATCGAATCGAAGACGCCCGGCTCTAAGAGCGTCCCCGTTCGTATTCGCGCGTGAAAATCGTCAAGCCGCCATCTGCCGGTAGATCTGCGCGAAAATCTCCCTGCGGTCAGAATCGCCTCGCGCCATGGCCAGAAACAGATTCTTCGTTTGCTCCAGGGTGGCGTGGGGCGGCAAGGCGATGACGTTGGGATCGCATTTGACGTCCACGAGCACGGGGCGGTCCGCGCCCAAAGCCCGATCCCACACCGAAGCGACGTCACCCGGACGGTCCAGGGTCAAACCGGAAAGACCCAGAAGCTCGGCGTAGCGCGCATAATCGAGATCGGGCAAATCCTGCGTTTCGGGGACTTTTGGCGAGCCGCCAAGGGCGCGTAACTCCCAGCTCACCATGTTGAGATCGCGATTGTTCAGCACCGTGATCACCAGACGCGGATCGCGCCAGCGTTTCCAATATTTGGAAACCGTGATCAGAGCGTTCATCCCCAGCATCTGCATGGCGCCGTCTCCGACAAAGGCGAAGACCGGCCGGTCGGGAAACGCAAATTTCGCGGCCGTGGCAAAGGAAACCGCCGGCCCCATGGTCGCCAGCGTTCCGGAAATCGCCACCCGCATGTTGCGGCGCATTTTCACGGCACGCGCAAAAAACGTCGTGGACATGCCGGTATCGGCGGCGAACATCGCATTCTCCGGCAGACGCTCCGAAAGTTCCCAGAAGGGAAGTTCCGGATTGAGCGGCGTCGCCTCGATATGGGCGCGGTCGAATTCTTCTTCCCACCAATCGCGGACATTTTTCTCCACCGCCTCGCGCCATTTTCCACGTGGTTTTGGCGTCAGCAACGGCAACAGGGCTTTCAGCGTCATCGCCGCATCGCCCGCCAGCGCCACATCCATGGGATAGCGCAGCGACAGCATATTGGGATCGATATCGATCTGCACCGCTTTGGCCTGGCCCTCTTTGGGCAAATATTCGCCATACGGGAAAGTGGAACCCACCATCAGCAATGTGTCGCAATCGCGCATCAGCTGATAGGACGCCCGCGTCCCCAAAAGGCCGATCTGCCCGGTGGCGTAAGGCAAGTCATCCGGCAGCACGGCCTTTCCCAGAAGCGCTTTCGCCACGCCGGCCTGCAACACATCGGCGATCGCAATCACTTCTTCCGGGGCACCGGCTGCGCCCGCGCCGATGAGCATCGCCACGCGTTCGCCGCGATTGAGAATGTCGGCGGCCCGGCGCAGATCCGCCTCGCGCGGCAGGACAAGCGGCTGGCTGAAATCCACGCCCGTATGGATCGTGCCATGCGCATGGGCGGGCGTTTCCACCGCGTCGGCTTCCTGAATGTCGTTGGGGAAAATGATAGCGGTGACGCACCGGCGCGAGCTCGCAATACGGAATGCGCGATCGATCAAATGCCGTGCCTGCTCGGGTGCGGTGCAGACCTGCACGAACTCGCTCGCCACGTCCTTGAACAGCGAAAGCAGGTCCACCTCCTGCTGGAAATGTCCGCCGAGCGACGCGCGCGCCTGCTGCCCCACAATCGCGACGACAGGCTGCCGGTCGAGTTTGGCATCGTAAAGCCCGTTCAGCAGATGGATGGCGCCCGGACCCGATGTGGCAAGACACACGCCGACCTCGCCGGTGAATTTGGCGTGGCCGGAAGCCATGAACGCGGCTTCTTCTTCATGGCGCACCTGCACGAATTCGAAGCGGTCGCCGGCACGGCCCAATGCCGAGACAATCCCGTTTATGCCATCGCCGGGATAGCCGAAGATGCGGCGCACTTTCCAAAGTTCCAGCCGATCAAAAAGGAAATCCCCGACCGTTTTCGCCATCGCCGTCTCCATTGGATATGCGCCGAGATCTGCGCAGACAGCAAACGAAAGGATTACCCGGGAGTTCCTCCGTTCCCACAGGCGTGGACGTGGCTGCGTCTTAGGGGCGCGAGGTGTTTGGCTGCGGGACACCCGATGTGGCGCTAACCGCCGGCGCCGGCGGAAATCCCGCGCGCGTCGCATAATCGTTGAATGCCAGCCAGAACATGATCGCAAGCCAGAACAATCCCGCGGCAGCAAAAATGCGCGCCAGCGGTTGATGTTCTGCGAGTTCCATAAAGAGGAGTGCAACGAGGCTCGCTTTGACGGCGGCAATGCCGAAGGCGATTGCCGTGTTCGCCCACCCGAGGCGAACATAGGCCAGCGACACGGTCAGGCCGAGCAGAAGGAGAAGACCGAACCACGCGCCCAGCAGTCGAAACGGTGGCGTTCGCTGGACATGCTGGACATGCCGGATCACGCGCCGCTCCGTCCTGGCAGATAGATCATCGCGAACAGAAAAATCCACACGAGATCGACGAAATGCCAATAGAGCGCCGTTCCGGTCACCGGCCCGGGATGGGAGGCGCCATAACGGCCCCGCGCCCCCCGCCGCGCCACGATGACAAGCGCGGCGATCCCGATCGTCAGGTGGATGGCGTGAAGGATGGTGACCACAAAATAGAATGTGAAAAACAGCAACGCCGCATCAAATTGCGGGCCTGCGAAGGCGAAATCGAGACCTGGAATCAGATGCTCGCGATATTCCTGGCTGTATTCCACAGCCTTCAGGCCGAGGAACAACAATCCCAGAAACGCCGCACCCGTAAGCAGCGCGCCGCCAAAGCGCCCATCGGCGTGCTTGATCGAATCGGCTCCCCAGGCGACCAGAAAACTGCTGGTCAAAAGGATTGCCGTGTTGACCGTGCCGATCACGATATCGGTGTGGCGTGCCGCCGCTGCGAAGCCTTCCGGATAGGCGCCGCGATACACCGCATAGCTCAGGAACAATCCGCCGAAGAACAGCACTTCGGTTGACAAGAACACCCACATCCCGAGCCGCGCCACCTGCTCCTGCTGGGCGAGCGTGGCGAATTGCATTTCGGGTTGCGAAGCGTCAGCCATTCTGGGGTTGCGCCTCTGGCGTGTAACAATAGGGTTCGCGAACGACTGTCGGCATGAGCGCGAAATTGTGTTTGGGCGGCGGTGAATTTGTCTGCCACTCCAGTCCTGTTGCCTGCCATGGATTGGCGCTTGCGCGCGGCCCCCAGAACAGGGACCAGCCGAGATAGACAAGCGGCATCAGATAACCGGCGGCGAGAATCACGGCCCCGCCGGAGGAAAGCGCGTTCCACAACGCGAATTCCTGCGGATAGGTGTGATACCGGCGGGGCATACCCATGACGCCCAGAATGAATTGCGGAAAGAAGGTGAGATTGAAGCCGAAGAAAATCACGATTGCGGCCGCGCGCGCCCAATATTCGGGATACATCCGGCCGGTGATTTTTGGCCACCAAAAATGCAAACCGCCGAAATAGGCGGTCACCATCGCCCCGACCATGATGTAGTGGAAATGCGCCACCACGAAATAGGTATCGGTGACATAGACGTCATAGGCGAGGCAGGCCAGGAACAGGCCGCTCAAGCCGCCAATCGTGAACAGGCCGAGAAATCCCAGCGCATACAGCATCGGCGCGTCGAACCGGATCCAGCCGCCATGCAGCGTCGCGGTCCAATTGAAAACCTTGATCGCAGAGGGCACCGCAACCAGATAGCTCATCATCGAGAAAACGAGCCCGGCAAACAGGGATTGCCCGCTGACGAACATATGATGGCCCCACACCAGGAAACCGACAAAGGCAATCGACATGCTGGCCCAGGCGACGAATTTGTAGCCGAAGACAGGGCGACGCGAAAAACAGGCAATCAACTCGCTGACCACACCCATACCGGGCAGGATCATGATGTAGACGGCGGGGTGCGAGTAGAACCAGAACAAATGCTGGAACAGCAGCGGATCGCCGCCACGGGCAGGATCGAAGATGGGCACGCCGAACGCGCGTTCGATCACCAACAGCAACAATGTCATCGCCAGAACCGGCGTCGCCAAGACCAGTATGACCGACGTCGCATAAAGCGACCACAGAAACAGCGGCAGCCGGTACCAGGTAAGCCCCGGCGCCCGCAGCCGGTGGATCGTCACGATGAAATTGAGGCCAGTCAGGATCGAAGAAAATCCCGCGACGAAAATTCCCGCGACGGCAACGATCACGTGGCCGTTGGAATAGGCCGAGGAAAGGGGCGTGTAGAAGGTCCAGCCGGTATCGAGCCCGCCGGCAAACAGAGCATACAGGACAAGCGCACCCCCGAGCACGAACAAATACCAGCTCAGAAGATTGAGGCGGGGAAACGCCAGATCGCGCGCGCCGATCATTAACGGGACCAGGAAATTGCCAAGCGTCGTCGGAATGGAGGGCACCAGGAAAAACCACACCATCACGATCCCGTGGATGGTGAAGAGACGGTTGTATACATCGGACGTCACGAGATCGCCCGCAGGCGTGGCCAATTCCATGCGAATGAGCGTGGCCGCCGCCCCACCGATAAAGAAGAACAGCGTGATGCTGGCGAAATACAGAATGGCAATGCGCTTGTGGTCGGTGGTGGTGAACCAGGACGAAAGGCGGAGATCGGCATTCAGATAATTCCGGGAGGCGGAATTCACGGTGGCGGAATTCATGGTTGCGTCTCCCGTGCATTCGCCAGTGACTTTATGTAAGCGATCAAACGCAGCAACTCGTCTTCGGAGATGCGGCCCGCAAACACCGGCATGATCGGCTCATAGCCGGCGGCAATCTGTTTGCGCGGCTGCAGAATGGAATCGCGAATATAGGCTTCATCTGCCGTGACGAATGTCCCGTCTGCAAGCGGCACAGGCTTGCCATAAACACCTTCGAGCCGGGGCGCGTGCACCGAACTCGACGGCGCATGACAGCCGCTGCATCCCAGCGAGCGGAACAGATTTCCCCCTTCGGCGGCCAGGCTGTCGTTGGTATTTTGCGCGGTCAACCACGCCTGATAATCGGTCGGCAGAAGCACGACAATATTGCCGGCCATGCGGGAATGATCGGTGCCGCAATATTCCGCGCAAAGAAGCTCGAATGTCCCGGGGCGGGTGGCCTTGAACCACAAGGATTGGAACCGTCCCGGCACGACATCGTGCTTCAGCCGGAACGCCGGAACAAAAAAACTATGGATCACATCCTGCGATCCCATGACCAGGCGAACGTCGCGTCCCACCGGTACATGCAGGCTGTTTATTTCCATCTGGCCGCCAGGATGCTCGGCTTTCCACATCCATTGCTTCGCCACGACGTAGATCGTCAGCGCATCGGCAGGCATCTTGTTGAGCTGGATGTAGAGATCGGCACCCCAGGCGAACATGCCGAGAAAAACCACCGCGGTGGCGACAGTCCAGCCGATCTCCCAATGCCAGCTTTTCGAGGCCGCGCCTTCGCGGCTGACGCCGCTATTCGCGCGATACCGCACGATGAAGAACAGGACGAGCCCAAACAGCAGAATCAGGACCAAGGCGCTCGCTGTCATCAGCCCGGCGAATAGGAGATCGATCTCGTTGGAATATTGTGAATTGCCGGGCACGAGAATTTCAAACCAGCGCATCTGCGCGCGACCTTTGCTCGGAGCTGCCGGGTGGTGCCCGTTATGGTTTCGTCCAACCGGGGAGACCCCGGCCGGCAGTCAATTGCAGGGCGCGCGCGATCGGTATCCGCACGCGCATATCATTACGATTTATCCATTCGTAGGAATCGAGGCGGACAGTTTCCGCCCGGCGCAATTGCGAAAGATCGGCAGGCTCGTCGAGCTGCAAATGGGGTCCCAGGCCGCGCGGATGGAACTCCGACACCACATCGCCGTGATACGCACCGGGATAAATCATGCGCAGAAGCAGCGGCACGCAAAGCACCCCTGCGGCAAGAGCGAAGCCCGCCCATCCCGCCAATTTTCCTGGAACGTCCGAATGTTCGTAATCGGTGGGACAGAGCGCTGATCGGATTGGCTCTTTCGCCATGTCGTTCCCACTCTTGAGCGCCGGAAACGGAAACGCCGCAACGCCCTGTGCCGTTCCCCCGATACAGGAACTTCTCTCCCAAGTTTGCGTTGTCGGAACACCAGCGGGAACGCCATGAGCCGCATCTTCACACCCGCCGCCGATCTATGGATGCAGTTCGCCTTGATTGGAACAGCGTCCTTCGTGGGAGTGGGAATCATGCTGGCGGTTGCGTGGGCCCGGTCCGATTTCGAAACCGGCGCCGATCTGCACCCTCCATCCCAACCGGTTCCGTTCAGTCATAAACACCACGTTGCCGGGCTCGGATTGGATTGTGGCTATTGTCACACCTCGTTTGCGGCAGGACCGCGTGCGGGTTTGCCGGCAACACATATCTGCATGAGCTGTCACTCGCAGATCTGGACCAATGCACCGATGCTGGCGCCGGTACGCGAGAGCCTCGCCAAACAGCGCTCGCTGGTGTGGAATCGGGTCGCGCGGCTGCCGGACTATGTCTATTTCCGGCACGATATTCACATCGCAAAGGGGGTGGGCTGCGCAACGTGCCACGGCCGCGTGGACGAAATGGCGCTGACCTATAAGCCCATCGCGCTGAGCATGCAGTTTTGCATCTCCTGTCATCGCGATCCGGCGCCGCGATTGCGGCCCTTGAACGAGATCACCAATCCTGCATCGCATCCGCCCGGCGATCCCGTTAGCGGCGGAATCGACCTCGTGCGGCAATATCATATTCGCATCGGCGAACTCACCGAATGCGCCGTGTGCCACCGATGAAGGATGTCCGCACAGGATGTGCAATCGACTTTGACGCAATTCGCGAACGGCTCGCGCATGCCCGGGGTCCCCAATTCTGGACGAGCCTGGAAGAGATTGCCGATGCGCCGGCCTTTCAGGCGTGGGTGGAGGCGGAATTTCCCGCCGCTGCCGAGATCACGAAAAGCGGCCGCCGCGAATTCCTGAAATTGATGGGGGCTTCGTTCGCGCTCGCCGGCCTCGCCGGATGCAGCGGCAATGATCGCGCGGATCTCGCTGCACCCTTTGTCGAACAGCCAGAAGGCGTCGTGCCGGGAGTCCCCCGGTTCTACGCGACAGCCGTGCCTTTCGCTGGTTATGCGCAGCCGGCTCTGGCGACGGCGTATGACGGGCGTCCCACCAAACTCGACGGCAATCCGCTTCACCCCCTCGGTTCGGGTGCAAGCGATGCGTTTACGCAAGCCGCGATTCTGCAGCTTTACGATCCGGACCGGTCGAGTGTGCCATTGCGCGATGGCGTCCCCACAGATTGGGCGGATTTCGAAGGCGACGTAATCCGCATGCGTGCGAATTGGATGCGAAGCGGCGGCGAAGGAATGCGGCTGCTGATGGGCCACACATCGTCGCCAACCTTGGCCCGGCAGGTGACGGAGTTTCTGAACGCGTTTCCACGTGCGCGGCTGCACCGGTTCGAACCTGCCGCCGGCCTGCGCGACGTCGCGACAAAGCTGGTCTTCGGGCAAAGCGCCGCCGTGCATTATGATTTGCAGAATTGCGATGTGGTGGTGGGCATCGACGATGATTTTCTGGGACCCGGACCGCACCAAATCCGCAACGCCTCGCTTTGGTCGCAGCGGCGTGGCGAGTCGCGCCCGGGCCGGGACCGCATGCGGACCTATGTCGCAGAATGCACACCGACACTCACGGGCGCGATTGCCGATCGGCGCCTGATGGCCGATGCGTCGCGTCTGCCGGCGCTCGTGCTTGCCCTTGCCGCGGAATTGGGCGTGCAAAGCTCCGCCGCGCCCGCGTTAAACAAAAAGGAAGGCCGTTGGGTCAGCGCTGCTGCGCGCGATCTGCGCGCGCATGCGGGGCGGTCCTTGTTGGCCATCGGCGAATATTTGCCGCCCCAGATTCAGGCGCTCGCCCCGGCGGTCAATCAGCTTCTCGGCAATGCGAACCGCACAATCCGCTATTCCGAGCCCATTCTTGCGCTGCAAGCCGGGGGAGCATCGCTCGGCGCCTTGGTATCCGACATGCGAAACGGTGCGGTCGATACGCTCGTCATCCTCGACTGCAATCCTGCCTATGCCGCGCCGGCCGGCCTGTTATTCGCCGACGCGTTGGGCCATGTGCGCGAACGAATTCATCTGGGGTTCTATGCCGATGAAACCGCCCGCCTGTGCCAATGGCATGTGCCGGTTGCCCACGCGTTGGAAAGCTGGAGCGATGGACGCGCCGCCGATGGGACCCAAACGATCATCCAGCCGGTCATCACTCCGTTCTACAATGTGCGCAACATTCATCAGCTGCTCGATATCCTGCTTGGCGAAATGGATTCACCGCCCGATTCCGCGGTGCGCGCCACATGGCGCAATCGCCTGGGCGAAGCGTCCGATCCCCGTTGGCTCCAGGCCTTGCACGACGGATTTGTTTCCGGTGACGCGCTGCAGCCTCTTGCGCCGATGGCAACTCCAATGCGGCCGGCCGCAATGCCGCCACGCCCAGAGGACATGCTCGACATCGTGTTTCGGCCCGACCCCTGTGTGTGGGACGGACGCTTCGCCAATATCGGCTGGCTGCAGGAATTGCCAAAGCCTCTGACCAAACTGACCTGGGAAAACGCTGTGCTGGTCAGCCCGCAGCGCGCAGAACGCGCCGGGCTGGCCAATGGCGACATGGTGGAGATTGCCGTCGACGGCAGATCTCTCTCAGGGCCGGCTTGGATCATGCCCGGCCAGGCGCCAAATACGATCACGCTATTCCTGGGTTATGGCCGCACGCATGCGGGACATGTTGGCGACGGCGCCGGTTATAACGCGTACACGGTGCGGCCATCCGAAGATGCTTGGCACGCCTTTGGCACCCTGCGCCGCATTGGGACGCAGCAGGCTTTGGCGACGACGCAGATTCACCATCGCATGGACGGTTTCGATTTTGTCCGCGAAGTGACGGCGGCAATGCCGGCATTGGCCCAAAAGCAAAAGCCGCCGCCCACGCTGTATGACGAATGGCCGTCGGCGGAGAACGCGTGGGCCATGGTGATCGATCTTGATCTCTGCATCGGCTGCAATGCCTGCGTGGCGGCATGCACGGCAGAGAACAACATCGCCATCGTGGGCAAGGACCAGGTGGCGATGGGCCGCGAGATGCAATGGATACGCGTCGACCGCTATTACAGCGGCGATATCGACGATCCGCGGAATCATTTCCAGCCAGTCCCCTGCATGCATTGCGAGAAAGCGCCCTGCGAAATGGGATGTCCGGTGCATGCGACAGTGCACAATGCCGAAGGCATCAATCAGCAGATCTACAATCGCTGCATCGGCACCCGCACCTGTTCCAGCTATTGCCCGTACAAAGTCCGGCGCTTCAACTGGTACGATTATACCGGGGCGGACGATCCCTCGACCATTGCCGCGCACAATCCCGATGTCACCGTGCGCGGGCGCGGCGTCATGGAGAAATGCACCTATTGCATCCAGCGCATCGAAGCCACGCATGTGCTCGCCAACAAGGAGAATCGCGGGATTCGCGATGGCGAGGTGGTGACCGCCTGTCAGCAGGCCTGCCCGACCTCGGCAATCGTGTTCGGCGATCTCAAGCAAACCGAATCGGCCGTGGCGAAACGGCGGCGCAGCGAGCGGCATTACGCGCTGCTGGAAGAATTGGGAACACGCCCGCGCACCACCTATCTCGCGGCCTGGAAGGATGAAGAGGCCGGCTGATGTCGCTGAGCGCCGATAGCACGCATCCCATCCTGCCCCCGGACCAGAGTCTGGGAGACGTTACGGACCAGATTGCCCGAATTCCGCTGCATTTTCGCACGCGCGGGCGCTGGCTCGCGGCGCTGGGGTTTGGTTTGGCGTTGCTCGCTTTGTTCATCGTGTCGGCCATTGTCGTTTTTGCCCGGGGCGTGGGTGTGTGGGGCGTCAACATTCCGGTGAATTGGGCCTTCGCCATCCACAATTATGTGTGGTGGCTCGGCATCGGCCACGCCGGAACGCTGATTTCCGCTCTGCTGCTGCTGATGGGCCAGGATTGGCGCAATTCGCTCAACCGCTTCGCCGAAACCATGACGCTGTTCGCCGTCCTATGCGCGGGGCTTTATCCCGTGCTGCATCTTGGACGCCCCTGGT
>DATARE010000090.1:0-10801 GCA_036264295.1 Micropepsaceae bacterium
GGTGGAAAATTGGCTGCGCTGACCGAGGGTTGCGTGCAGTTGCGCTGGCCGGAGCGCATTCGGTACTGTGGCGGCAGCAAAATTCACCACTGCCGCGAAAGACCGAGAATGTCCACACTCACCAAGACCCGGCTCGATATCGTGCCGCTCACCAAGCATATCGGCGCGGAAATCCGCGGACTGGATTTGCGCGCTCCCCCCGATGACGACACCATAAAGGCGATCTACCAAGCTTGGCTCGATCATCTGGTGCTGGTGTTTCCGGATCAGAACCTGTCTCAGGAAGATTTGCTTCGCGCCACCACCTATTTCGGTGAAACCGGCAAGCTCGACCGGCCCGACAAATATCACCCGCCCGGTTTCGGCCGGATGCTGCCTGGCATCATGCTGATCTCGAACATCCGGGAAAATGGCGAACCCATCGGCGCGCTGCCCGATGGCGAGATGATGTTCCATCACGACATGATCCATAAGGAAGTCCCCAGCAAAGCGACGCTGCTTTATTCGGTGGAAATCCCCTCCCATGGCGGCAACACGCTGTTCGCCAGCGGCTACGCGGCCTATGAGACGCTCGATCCGGCCATCCGCGACGCGCTCGAAGGCAAGCGCGCGCTTCATCATTACAATTACGGCTCGACCCAGCGCGGCGATGATCGCGGCGTGGAGGCCTTCAACGAATGCATCCATCCGGTGTTCCGCATCCATGAGGATACGGGACGCAAGGCGGTCTATGTGAACCGGCTGATGACCGTGAAAATCCTCGACATGGAGCCGGCGGAAAGCGCGCGCCTGCTGAACGCGGTGTTCGACCACGCCGAAAAACCGGAATTCGTCTATTCCCATGTCTGGCGCAAAGGCGATCTTCTGCTGTGGGACAATCGCTGCTCCAGCCACGCGCGCACCGATTTTCCCTCCACCGAGCGGCGGCTGATGCTGCGCACCACGGTCAAGGGCACGGTGCGCCCGAGTTGAGTTGCAGAACGGGAGAGTGCCAGTGCCGTTGACATATGCGTTGCGCCGTGTGGCCGCCGCCTTCGCCGTGGCGCTGTTTTGGACAGCGGCAGCGTGCGCCCAAAGCGATGACGGCTTCTACAAAGGCAAGACCGTCACCCTGGTCGTGAGTTCCAGTTCCGGCGGCGGCTATGACGTGATGGCGCGCACTATCGCGAAATATCTCGGCGGCCACATCCCCGGCAATCCCCGCATCGTGGTCAGCAACATGCCGGGCGCGGGCGGCATCGTGGCGATGAATTATTTCTACCGCAGCGCGCCGAAGGACGGCACCTTCATCGCCGGCATGCAGAACAACACGCCATTCGAACCGCTGCTCGGCACCAAGGAAGCCCAATATGATCCGACCAAATTCAATTGGATCGGCTCGCCCAGTGCGGAGGTCGGATTGATCGCGGTCTGGCGCACTGCACCGGTCAATTCCCTCGCCGATTTGAAGACGCGTGAGATCACGGTCGGGTCGTCGGGCGCCAATTCGACGCCCAGCTTCTATGCGCGCCTGATCAATGCGACTCTGGGGACCAAGATGCGCATCGTGGTTGGCTATCCCGGACAGAACGAGGTCTATTTCGCGATGGAGCGCGGTGAGGTCGATGGCTTCCCCAGCCTGTTCTACAACACGCTCAATGCCACCAAGCCGAATTGGCGCAGCGAAAAGAACATCAAGCTGATCCTGCAATATGGCCTGGAGAAAGAACCGGCGATTGGGAATGTGCCTTCGGCGCTGGACCTCGTGACCAATCCGCAGGACCGCCAATTGCTGCAAGCGGGCCTGGCCGAGGTGAGCCTGGGCCGGCCCTATCTGATGCCGCCCGGCGTGCCCGCCGCCCGCGTCGCCACGATCCGCAAAGCCTTTGCCGACACGTTTCGGGACCCTGCGTTCCTGGCCGATTCCAAGCGGATGGCGCTCGGCGTCAACACGCCCAAGACCGGCGAACAAATCCAACAGCTGATCGCCCAGACCTACAATTCGCCGCCCGAAACCATCGACCGCTTGCGCAAGCTGTCGCTTCACTGATTCACGAGGAACGCCATGGCAAAAATCGCGCGGCTGGACAGGAATTTGAGCGCCGGCCATACCGGGCTGGTTTTGTTCGATGCCCTCAACGGTTATCTGCATCCGCAAGACAATCCCGCGAAGCTGCGCTTCCTCGCCGAACGCAACATCCTGCCCACTATGCAGCGGCTGCTGGCGGGCGCACGCCGCGTCGGCATGACCACATTCTATCCCGCCGGCGCGCACGCGCCCGATGGTTCGGATTCCGTGGACCGGCTCACCGACACCGACATGGAGCTCGCGCCTGGCGGCAGCGCCGAGAAACCCATCCGGCCGCATTTTCACAAGGGTTCGCGCGATGCCGAAATCGCGCCCGAGCTTGCACCGGCCGCGGGCGATGTGGTGGTTCTCAAACAGCGCTGGAGTTCGTTCTTCCAGACCAATCTGGAACTGCAGCTGCGGGCGCGCGGGATCGATACGATCGTCATCGCGGGCGGTTCCACCGATGTCGGCATTGCCAGCACCGTTTTCGCCGCGCGCGATCTCGATTACGGCATCGTCGTGGTGCGCGATTGCTGCTATTCGACGCGCGGACCGAACAATGATTTTTTCATGGATCGGGTTTTTCCACGCATGGCGCGCGTGATGAGCGCGGATCAGGCTGTCTCTTTGATGACGGCGTGAGAGCGATGGCCGAGACCGTTGTCAGCGAAAGCGTTGTGTGCCCGGGCGGCATGCCGGGATTCCTGGCGCATCCTGCGGCGGCCGGACATTATCCGGTCGTGGTGCTGATGCATGAGCGTTACGGCCTTGTGCGGCACACGCAAGATTTGGCGCGCCGCTGCGCGTCGGATGGGTTCACGGTATTGGCGCCGAATTTTTTCTACCGGCATCCCGATCAGGCGGCGCTGAATGCCGGCGATTCCCGTTACGACCTGACCGACCCTGAATCGGTGGAGCTGTTGCGGGCCGCTTTGGCGGCGCTCGACACTAACCCCTTTGCGGATATGAGCCGCATCGCCGTGGCGGGCTATTGCCAGACCGGACGGCATCCTTTGGTGTTTGCCGCCGAAGCGCCCATTCAGGCGGCCATCGTGTGGTATGGCGCGGCAGCCAAGCGCGAATGGCAGATGACGGAAACCCAGCCCAAGCCGCTGAACGACATCATCGCGCAAATCGATTGCCCGGTGTTCGGCGCGTTCGGGTCGGACGATCACATCATCTCGGTGGACGATGTGCGCCGGTTCCGCAACGCGCTCGAAGAGCACAAAAAATCCTATGACATGCACCTTTACGCCGGCGCGCCGCATGGCTGGCTGAACGATACCATGCCGGGGCGTTACCGCAAACTCCAAGCTGACGCCGCCTGGACGGCGCAACAGCGTTTTCTGAAAGCGGTATTCGCCGGCGCATGGCCGAAGGACAGCGTGCGCTGGCAATTCGACAGCACGTTCCGCCGGGATTACGATTTCGCCAAGAACCGGCGTCAGGAATAAGCCAAGCCGGCCGATTTAGAGCAATTTGCGTTCTTTCTGAATCGCAATCGACTGTCATCCCGGCCGAGTGGAGCGAGAGCCGGGACCCACTGTGCCACTGTCCCGGTGGGTCCCGGATAGCTGCTGGCGCAGCTTCCGGGATGACAGTTCAGTTGAATGGATACGCTTGAAGGTATTTTCCCTTGTCACGATTTCACATCCGGGAACATGTCGCGCTGGGGAGCATGGGCTTTCTTCCACACCATGACGGTGCGCAAGAACTCTATCACCACGATGCCGTCCTGCTGAACGCCGCGCGTCTTCACTTTGACAATTCCCCATTGCGGCTTGGATTTGGATTCGCGCTTTTCAAGAACTTCCGATTCCGAATACAGCGTGTCGCCGGCGAAGAGCGGGTTGGGCAGCCGGACCTCATCCCAGCCCAGCGCAAAGCCGTTTTCGCTGATATCGGCAACGCCCATGCCGGTGACGATGGCGAGCGTGAGAGTGGAATTCATCAGGCATTTGCCGAATTCGGTCTTCTTGCCGAACTCGTTGTTGATGTGGATCTGGTTGGTGTTGTTGGTCAGCAGCGAGAACCAGATATTGTCGGTTTCGGTGAGCGTGCGGCCCTGGCGGCAACGGTAAATATCGCCGATTTCGAAATCTTCGAAATAGCGGCCTTCCCAACCCTGTTTCACGGCCATGTTCTTTGCTCTGCCCCTGTCGTTCACGCCACGCCCAGCGTCTTGGCGAGCGTCAATGTCTGCCGCGCCCGGTCCACCACCGGATAATCGAGCATCTGTCCGCGAAAGGCGATGGCGCCCAGCCCCCGGGCCCGCGCATCCTCGAACGCGTTCATCACGGCTTGCGCATAGGCGATGTCTTCGTCCGACGGCGTGAAGGCGGCGTTTGCGGGTTCGATCTGCGACGGATGAATGAGGGACGCCCCGCTCATGCCCAGCCGCCGTCCCTGTTTCGCAAACCGTTTCATCCCTTCGATGTCTTTGAGATCGACCCACACCGCATCCACCGCCTGCACATGCGCGGCCGCCGCGGCCGTGGCGATATGCGAGCGCGCATAGATCATGTCCACGGCTTCGCCCTCGCGGCGGATGGGAAGGTTCAATTCGCGGGTGAAATCCTCCGCGCCAAACATCAAGCCCACAATGCGCGGCGACGACGAGGCGATCTGATAGGCGTTGAACAGCCCGATGGGGGTTTCAATGGCGACGATAAGCTTCACGGTGCCGCCGGGGATGTGATGGGCGACTTCGGCGCGGCCGAGTTCGTCTTCCACGGTGCGGATTTGGGCGACCGTATCGATTTTCGGAATCACCAGTCCTTCCAGACCGTGGCGCATCACGGCCTTGGTGTCCTCTATGAAGCGCTCGGAACCCACGGTGTTCGTGCGCACAAACCGCACGGGCGTGCGGTAATCGGAATCGTGCTTCAACCTCTCGCAAACCGCGTCCAGCGTTGCGGCGATCTGGCGGCGGGCGTTTTCCTTTTCTATCGCGGCGACGCCGTCTTCGAGATCCAGGATGATGGCGTCGGCTGCCGACGCAAGCGCCTTGTCGATCATGGATTGCTTGTCGCCGGGCACGAACATCCAGGAGCGGCAGAGCCGTTTGTTTGGTTCCTTCATTTGAAGACGCGCCTCATCATCCCAGTCTCCCTCCCTGCCGCCTCCCACCTTCGCTCATGGCGAGAGCGAAGGCATCTGCGTGATACGATTGTATCGCGCGATCACGTCTTTCGGTGTGGCGGCCATTTTCATGATGATCTCGCGCACCGCATGTCCGTCGACCGGCGTAATATCCAGTTTGGCGCGTTCGGCATCGGCAAGGAAATCCTTGTCCTTCACCATCGCCGTGAAGCCCGTCTGCAGGGCTGCGGCACGGCCGGCGGGAAGCCCGGCCGGCGCGAGGAAAGGCAGCGCCATGTAAAGCGGCGCTTCGGTAAACGCGATCACCGACAATGCGGCGGGGTCCTTGGTCAGTTCGCTCGCCAGCGGCACATCGGGCAGCAGCGGATGGCGCGTCTTGCGGCCGAATTGCAGCAGCACGCGCACCTCTTTCGCGTTCCAGAGCGCCGCCTGGTTGGCCCGAATCGAATTCAGCCCGATCACCTGCCCGTCGAGATCGCCCTGCATCATGGCAAAGAACATGCCGGGCGCACCGGCGAATCCGTCCTTCACGGCGATGTTGAGCTTCAGCGCATCGCGCGCCACCAGCGCAAACGTCAGGTTGGTCGAACCGGGATCGTCGCCTCCGATAAGGGCGGGCGGTGCGGGCGGCGCCAGATCGGCAATGGTTTTCGCCGGGTGACGCGCATTCACGATCAGGATGTAAGCGTCGGTGGCGAAGGAGGACAGGCTTCCAAGCCAGGTCAATGCCAGCGGATCGAATTTCGCAGATGGGTCGCCTTGGATGGCGAGCTGCGCAATGCCGCGCTGAAGAATCGCAATCACGCTGCCGTCTTTCGGCGCGCCCATCGCAAAGCTGTTGGCGAGCGCCAGGCCGCCACCCTCTTTGCGGTTCTCGGCAACGATCATGGGATTGCCGGGAATGAAGCGCCCAAGATGTTTGGCCACCAGCCGTCCGGCGAGATTGTTGATGCCGCCGGGCGCGGTCGGGACGATCAGCGTCACCGTGCGGCCGCGATAGAATTGCTCCGCGCTTTGGGCTTGGGCGCGCGTGCCGGCAAACACCGTCACCGCACTCGCCGCCGCGCACCGCAAAAACTGCGCGCGGGTAATCGGCCTCACGGGCCTGCGCTCGCGAACAACGCCTTCAGCCCGAGAAAGGCGGGGAAGGGATGCATCACCACATAGGTGGGAACGGAAGACAGGTAATGCCGGTAGCGGCCTTTGAATTCGAAGCGCTCGCGGAAGGCCGAATGGCGGAAGATTTCGCTGATCTTCGGGACGATGCCGCCCATGATGTAGACCCCGCCGCGCGCCCCGAAGGTCAGCGCCACATCGCCCGCAAACGTGCCCAGCATGGCGCAGAAGATCGTCACCGCCTCGCGGCATTGCGGGTCGCAGCCGGGATAGAGATGGGTGATGTGCTCGGGCGTCGAAGGCGTCGCCGGCTTGCCTGCCAGTTCGCACAGCGATTCATACAGATTGACCAGCCCCGGCCCCGACAGCACGATCTCGGCGGACACATGCGCATATTGCCGGCGCAGGATGTCGATGATGGTGGCTTCGCGCGAATCCAGCGCCGCGAGCGTGACATTGCCGCCTTCGCCGGGAATGGCGATCCAGCGCGTCTTGCCGGGTGGAGCTTCGCCCTCCACCGGAATAAGCCCGGCGACGCCCAGCCCGGTTCCCGGTCCGAGCACGGCCACGGGACCGTCGGGGGCGGGCGTGCCCGGGCCCACTTGCAACAAATCATCGGGCCTAAGCTGCGGGACGGCGAGCGCGTTGGCGGCAAAATCGTTGAGGATGTGCAGCCGTCGCCAGCCGAATTGCTGCTTCAGACCGGCGCTGGAAAAATCCCACGGGCTGTTCATCATCGCGACATGATCGCCGGTCACCGGGCCCGCCACGGCCAGTGCCGCCTCCAAGGGCCGGCCGCCTTCGGGGAACTGGCGGAGATATGCCGCGATGGCATGGCCAATCGTGTCGTAATCGGCGACCTCCAGCACCTGACTGTGCGTGATGTCGTCATTCGCAAGCAGCGCAAAACGCGCATTCGTCGCGCCGATGTCGGCAATGAGGCGGGATGTCGTCACGGATATCAGACCTTATGCGGCACGGGATGCTGTATTCCCGCACCATAGAACTGTCCCATCGCGGCAATGGCAATGGCGCCTGCGATCATGGGGACGGCAGAGGCGTAGAAAAGTTCCGCCGGGGTCCAGCCCGCGGTCAGCAGCAGGCCGGCCAGGAACGGACCGATCACCCCGCCGATGCGCCCGATGCCGAGCGACCAGCCGAGCCCGGTGCCGCGCAGGGCGGTGGGGTAGAAATAGACCGAAAGCGCATTGTTGGCCTTCTGCCCGCCGGACAGGCAAAAGCCCACGAACAGCGAAACCGCGATGACGATAAAGGGCGCGGGTGCAGCCAGGACCTTTCCCATGGCGATGACCGAAATCGCGGCCAGCCCGAACAGGCCCGCAACGATGGCATAGGGGCCGAAGCGGTCCATCAGCGGGCCGATGATGACCGCCGCCACGATACCGCCCGCCAGACCCACAGTGGTGGCGGTGATCGCGGTCGATTGCGGCAGCCCGACAATGACCAGCAATTGGGTCAGCCATTTCTGCAGGAAGAAATAGATCATCAGGTTCATGAACATGCCGGTCCAGATGAACCAGGTGCCGAGCGCGCGTCCGCCTTCCAGCAATTGGCCGATCTTGACCTGGCGCGCGCCCTGTTGGCCGGCGATCAGGCGCGTATCGGGCGAAAGCGAAAGCGCGGGCGCGACGCGCGCGAGAATGCGTACGGCACCGGCGCGATTGTTGCCGCGGTTGATGAGATATTCCAGCGATTCCGGCAGCAGGAAAAAGAACAGCGCCGAAAGCGCCAGCGTGCCGAGGCCGCCGAAGGCGAGCACAGCCTGCCAGCCAAACAGATCGAGCAAAAAATTCGCCACCACGCCGGCCCCGATCTGTCCCAGCGAGAAGCCGATATAGATCAGGGTGATCGAGGTCGAACGCACGCGCTCCGGGAAATATTCGCCGGTCAGCGCGACGGCGCTGGGCATCGCGCCGCCCACGCCGATGCCGGTCAGGAAGCGAAACCCCACCAGCATGGGAACGCTTGTCGAGGCGATGGTGAGGAAGGTCAGCGCCCCGAACGCCGCGGTGCAGGCGACCACGATCCGCTTATGGCCAAAGCGGGCGGAAAGCGGAGAGAGGAACAAATAGCCCAGCAGCAGCCCCACCATATCGGCGGTGAGAATGGTGCCGAGCGTGCTCGCCGGCACGTGCCAGAGCTTTGTCAATTGCGGCGCGATATAGCCGATGACGGAGGTGTCGAAGCCTTCGACCAAAAGCGCCGCGCCGCCCAAAAGGCCGACGAGAATCTGCGTCACCCCGATCGGGCTCGCATCGATCAGCGCATCGGTGTCCACCGCGCCCGCGCGTTCCATGGATTGCCTCTATGCCTTCGTGGCGGCGATTTCGGTGTTGCGCTTGGCCGGGGCGGTGGCGCGCTGTGCGCTTGTCTCGCCATAGCTGCGCCCCATGGCGAGGATCGCGGCAGCGCCCACCAGCATGGGCACGGCCATGACGCCGAACACCGCACCCGATGGCCAGCCGGAGGTCAAAAGATACCCGACCGCCAGCGGACCCAAAATCGCGCCGATGCGGCCGATGCCGAGTCCCCAGCCCAGCCCCGTGGAGCGCAGTGCGGTGGGATAGAAGAAGACGCACAGCGCATTGCCGCCTTTCTGCACGCCGCTGGTGCAGAAGCCCGAACCGAACGAGCAGGTCGCGATCAGACCGGCCGCGGTCCAGGAGAGCGAAAGCCCCAGGAAGATGCTGAACGCCGCACCCACGACGAAGAGGGCGGTGATCACGCGATAAGGTCCGTAGCGGTCCATCAAAGGGCCGATGATGAAGGCGCCCACGATTCCGGCGGCAAAGGACGCCTCCGTCGCGATGATCGCGATATGCTGGCCGAAACCGGCATCGACGAGAATTTTTGTCAGCCACACCTGCAGGGATGTGTTGACGGTGAGGTTCATGCCGAGCGCAAGCCAGATCACCAGCGTGCCGAAGATGCGCCCGTTCTGAAACAGCTGCGGCAGCAATTGCCAGAAGGTCAGCTTGGCGCTATCGCGCTCCCCGGCGACGAGCCGCGTGCCGGCCGGAATGATTCGCGTGGAATCGATGCGCGATAGAATGTGTTGCGCGGCCTGCGCCTTGCCGCCGCGGTTGACAAGATATTCGAGCGACTCCGGCAGCAGGAGCGCAAGCGTTGCGGCCAACAGCAGCGCCAATCCGCCGCCCACCCATAACGCCGCCTGCCAGCCAAATGGCGCGAGCACGGCATTCGACACTTCGCCCGCCGACAATTGCCCGAAGGACAATCCGCAATAGATGAAGGTGATGGCGGTGGAACGCCGCGCCAGTGGAAAATACTCGCCCGTCAGCGCGACACCGGACGGAAGCGCGCCACCGAGCCCTATTCCGGTCAGCAGGCGCAGGACAAACAGCTCGCGGGTGTCGCCGGCGATGGTGGTCATCCAGGCGAGCAGCCCGAACAGCACGATGCAGCCAATGGCAACCCGCTTATGGCCGAAATAGCCGGACAAAGGCGCCACGAACAGATACCCGATCAGAAGGCCGACCTTGTCCGCGGCCAAGATCCAGCCCAGCACATCGCGCGGAATGTTCCAGTTCTTGGCGATTTGCGGCGCGATATAGCCGATGACCTGGGTATTGAAGCCGTCGACGAACAGGATAAGCGCGCCCAGGACGCCGACCATGATTTGCAGGCGGCTGACGCGGCTTTCGTTGATGAAACTATCGGTGTCGATGATATCGGCCACCAAGACATCTCCCGGAAACGTTGCGGCATTCACCGCGATTTTCCAAAGCCTAGCCTGGAAAGCAAAGAAGGGCTACAAATGATCGCGCAAATGCGCGCACGTTCCGATGCGCGATGGCGCGTTGATCGCAGGAACGAATATGGCCATCCCGTACCCACGGACTTGGCAAAACCAGATCTGTTTATTGAGCTTATCCGCTGCTCGAAAAACAAACTCACCATGGCAGGGCCTCATCCTGAGCCTGTCGAAGGATGTCCCTGCCATCCAGCGAGCCCGCGGCGGCGGGCTTAAAGGAAATCATTGGCTCGCAGACGCTCGCCGGCTGGGTGGCCGGCTCGGCGGCCGGCCATGGTGAGAGATTTGATTCTGCTCGATCCAAGACTCTAAAAATCGCATTCTGACACGTCGCATCAGCGCGACAGGAAATCGATTACGGCCGCGTTGAACCGCTCCGGCAGGTCGATATGCGGGAAGTGCCCCGCTTCCTCGAAGACCACCAGCTCGGAGCCGGCGATCTCTTGTTGCAAAGCTTGCGCATAGCCCGGTTCGCGCAACGGGTCCTTCGCACCGGCCACAATCAAGGTCGGCCGCTTGATGTTGCGGTAATCGATCTCTTCCTTGTCGCGCGCGGATGTGCCGGGCCGCCGGAACCGCGCCGCGGCGGTACATTCCCATGAGCCCGGCTCCAGCGACAGGCGATGACGTCGCTCCAGATAGGCTTCGTCGCTGCGCAATGGCGAATGCGCGAGCGTGGTTTCCAGAATGCGTTTCATATGCTCACGGCTGCCGTCATAGGAATTCAGGATCCGCCG
>DATARE010000011.1:0-7581 GCA_036264295.1 Micropepsaceae bacterium
ACCGCATTCCATGGCATCGTAAAGGCGCCGGGATCCTCTACCCGGATATTGACCTCCAGTGCCTCGCCGCCGGCGACGAGCTTGAAACGTTCCACGACATGGAGCTGGGTCGTGTGCGGCGTGCGATAATTGTCGATATAGGTGCGGTCGTTAAAACCTATCGTATCGACCACCAGCGTGTCGCCGTTTTCATAATGCCCGACGGATTCGCCGTACCAGGACGGTTTCGGATTGGCGCTGTGGGGGACATTCAGAAAGACGTGGCGCAGCTGGAAATCCTGCCCCCAAATCATCACCACCTCATTCGCCCCCTGAATGAAGAAGATCGGGTGGACCGGATAAAGCAGAAAGCCGGGCACACCGTGAGGCCAGCAGCGCGAGCGCGCCGTGAACCCGATCTTGCCGGCGAGCACCTCTTCATTGGCCTTTCTCATTTGCTCCACGGCCCAAGGCTGCAGGATCGGATTTTTCAGGTCTGCGATCCTGAAGGGTCTCGCGTTCCCAGGAGTGAGCAAAAAATTGCTGCCGAAACTTTGGGTGGTATCGGCAACAACGGGGCCTGGCCCTGACTCCGGAGGAAGAAATTCATCGCCGACGCCGGCTTTCAGCCAACCCATCGCGCTCGATGGTGCAAAATTGGGGATGGCGGCGTCCTGCCGCGACGCGCTTTGGCCTTGCACCGCAGCAAATGCTGCACCTGCGCAAACCATGCCCGCCAAAATCAGACGCGCCGTGGTGCGCGTTCCTGTGCTGCGTGTTGACGAGAATGCGGGCATCGGCGGTCTCCTCATTTCGGCTTCTACCTGAGGCCCCACACCGGGCGCAAGAACGGGAGCGGCGCGTGCGATGCCCGACATTGCCTCTGCGCCCCGCGACAGATAAATGAAGAACGCCAAGCCCGAGGGTCCAATGCGCCACTGGTTTCTTGCCGTCGCTGCCATCGCGCCCATTGCCGCCGCATCGGCGGCAGCCGCGGAAACGCCGGACTTTACCGGCTATTGGCAGCACTCCCCCATCGCGGAATACCAGCCTGTGCCGGGCAGCCCCGCACCGGTCCACAACAAGCGTCCGATCAACACCAACAATCTCCAGACCCTGTTGGAGGGCGAGGAAACAAATCCGATCCTGCAGCCCTGGGCGGCCGCCGAAGTGCGCAGGCGGGCGGATTCGCGGCGCGAGGGACGGCAGATACCCACCCAACAGGAAGAGTGCCGTGCGTCCGGTGTTCCCGGCGTCCTGACATTGCCCGCACCCGTGCAATTCCTCCAGATGCCAAAGGAGACCGTCATCGTCTATCAGCGCGATCACCAGGTGCGGCACATCCAGATGAATGTGCCGCATACGAACAACCCGCCGCTGACCTGGTATGGCGAATCGATCGGCCATTACGAGGGCGATACGCTTGTGATCGACACGATTGGGATGAAAGCCATGTCGTCCGTCGATATCTTCGGCACGCCGCATACCGAAGCCCTGCACGTCGTGGAACGGTACCGGCTGATCGACAATGGCAAGAAACTCGAAGCCGTCATTCAGGTCGATGACGCGGGCGCGTTCACGGCGCCGTGGAGCGGCAGTATGGTGTATGACCGCGCGAACGTTCCGGCTCTTATCGAAGAGGTTTGCGCCGAGAACAATTTCGACGTGGTGACCAAGAAGCCCTATCCCATTCCGTTCGCCGCGAATCCGGATTTCTAGAGCGTTATTGCTTCAGCTTGAATCGCATCCCACTGACATGTCATTCCCGTGCACGCGGGAATCCAGGCTTTTTCAACATCTTTCTTTGCCTTCAGCGTGCCTCTGAAATCCGCTATGATCCGATCCGAAAATTTATTTGGCACGTCAGGTAACAGCGTGACAACGAAATCAAGAACGAGAGGAAACTTCATGCGCATCGGTTGGAAATCTTGCATCGCGGCGTCGGTCTCAGCACTGGCCTTGTGCGGTGTTGCCTTCATGGCAGTGGGCGCCCCGGCCAATTCGGAAGGGCCCGCGAAATACAAATACGATCCCAATTGGCCCAAGCCTCTGCCGGGCAATTGGGCTCTTGGCGGCATCACCGGCATCTTCGTCGATCCCAACGATCATATCTGGGTGTTGAATCGGCCCGGCGATCTCGACGAATCGAACAATTACGCGACCTTGAATCCGCCCGCGGCCGAGTGCTGCATTGCGGCGCCCGCCGTCCTGGAATTCGACATGGAAGGCAATCTTCTGAAATCGTGGGGCAAGCATGGCGAAGTGCCCGGCTGGCCGAAATCGGAGCACACGATCTTTACCGACCGCGCCGGCAACGTCTACATCGCGGGCGCGCAGCCCGGTGACACGATCCTGAAATTCACCGCCGACGGAAAGTTCATTTCCGAATTTGGCCATCGCGGCCCCGCGGTGCCCACCAAGGGGCAGAAGGAAAACAATCAGCAGACCGATCTCTTGCTGCGCGGCGTCGCGGCGGCGACGCTGGATGAGGATGCGCACGAGCTTTATGTCGCCGACGGTTATCTCAACAAGCGCGTGCTGGTGTTCAATTCCGACACGGGTGCGTTCAAGCGCGGCTGGGGCGCCTATGGCAAGCCCCTTGCGGAAATCACCAATGACAGCCAACCGGCTGTCGGCCACGAAGGCGATCCGCCGGCCAAGGATTTCCGCTCTCCGGTCCATTGCGTGCGGATTTCCAAGGATGGCCTCGTCTATGTCTGTGACCGCGGTGGCAATCGCGTGCAGGTCTTCACCAAGGACGGCAAGTTCCAGAAGGAATTCTTCGTCGCCCGCAACACCGGCATGCGCGGCACCGTCGGCTCGGTCGATTTTTCACCGGACCCGCAGCAGAAATACATCTTCATTGCCGACATCATGAACATGACGGTATGGGAACTCGACCGCCAGACCGGCAAAGTCGTACAGCGCATCGGCCGCTTTGGGCGCGAAGGCGGCGCCTTCAGCTTCCTCCATGTCGCGGCGATGGATTCGAAGGGCAATCTCTACGCGGGCGAAGTCGCGGTGGGACGGCGCGTGCAAAAATTCAGCCCGCAGAACTGAACGCCGTTTCGCAAGTCACTCCGCGTTGAAAAAGGGCCGGAGATTCTCTCCGGCCCTTTTTTCCTTTGCGTCTTTGCGCGCAAGTCGCAGCGCTTCAAGCTGTCCCTACGGGCGCGCGAAGGGTGGCTCGAACCTGCCATCCGGCAAGCACTGACGATTTCGTCCGCGATTGGGAGCATCCGAATTTGGAAATCCGAGGTCGTAGGAATGACTTATATTGACAGTGGAAGCGGATCTTCGCGCCAAGCGCTCGTAAGGGCCGAATTTGACCAATTCAGACACGCTTCATTTCAGAGAAATGCGAACTACAGGCGGAGCGCGTGTTGAGGTAATATGACTCAACGAAGAAATGGAGAGCCTCGATGTTTGGAAGGTTCGGATTTGTGCTTTTCTGCATCAGCATTCTCTGGATGGGTTTTGTATATGAAACGGCCCAAGCGGCGCCGATAAATTCCCCAATGTTCATCCGCAAGGTTGATGAGACCGTCGATGGCCGGGTTCAACAAGGCCCAGCGGATGAGGATCGGATTCCGCTTCGTCCCTATGGCACTAGCTGGCTTTGGCTGAAGCGTAGCGGTGCGATTGCGGGCGACATCACAGAAGTTCATGTCGCAACTGTCCAGAGCCAACCGGTAATCCAGTTTACGTTCACGCCGGAGGCGGGCGCCAAGCTGATCGCCCTCACAAGGGAAACGCGTGGTCATCATCTCGCTTTTGTCTTGAATAATTCCATCATTAGTAATGCTCTCATCGCGGGCGAGCCGGATGGGCTCGGGATACAAATAGATGGAAATTACACAGAGGCCCAAGCCCGCCACCTAGCTGAAGAACTCGTGAAGACGATCCGGCCTGCCGGACAAACCCGTTTCTGAATGGTTGTCGCACATTCGCAACAAACGGCCGGATCGTAAGCCGCTGGCGAATGGACCGGTTTCGGGGAACCAGACGCTCCCACCGTTGACAGAAATTGGCAATTCCTGACCTAGAGCGGCCATTCTAGATTTACCTTCGTGGGGCCGATAATCTCGTGAGATTGCTTGGAAGCACTGGCTTCGTGAGGGCGTGCAGCCGTTATTGCGACGGAACGGATCCAAATAAATGCAGTTTGCGGCAACACCAAATCTCCAACCGACGCTTATCGGCGAGTCGGTATTGATAAGGCCACTTCGAGGGGAGGACTGGCCGGAAATGTTTGCGGCGGCCTCGGACCCTTTGATCTGGGAGGTTCACCCAGCTCGGGACCGGTTCAAGGAGGCCGTTTTCAGAGAGTTCTTCGATGGTGCGATTGCGTCAAACAGCGCATTCGCCTTCACTGAACGTGCAACTGGTTCGATCGTCGGTTCGAGTCGCTACCATGGATACGACCCCGAACAGAGCGAAATCGAGATTGGGTGGACTTTCTTAGTTCGCAAACACTGGGGTGGGACTACAAACCGCGAAATCAAGCACCTAATGCTCGACCACGCATTTACCCTAGTCGATACGGTCGTATTCTGGGTTGGCGAAAGCAATTTTCGCTCGCAACGCGCAATGGAAAAGATCGGTGGAATCCGGCGTGAAGGATTATTATTCTCTCGGCCAGATGTCCCCGGTCCGCACGCAGTGTTTGAAATTACCAAGGATGAATTCCACCTCTAATTTTTATAGCTTGTCGGCACCTTGAAATGGTTCGAGGCACCACGCGGGACGAATTGCGTAAATGCCGAATCCAGGTTGCGCTATGCCAAGCTCACTGTCAGCTTTTAGGAAGATCGGACGTTGGTGCCGGTCGATATAACCGGTAGCTTTTGACCCATTTCAGCCGTCAACGCTTCTCGCGGTATCGGGCTAATTGTGGGAGTACTAAAGTTTTCGCCGTGGCCGTTACTAGAGGTTCGGTTCAGCGGCTTTTACGTTGGCGAAGCTGAGGTGACGCATGGAGATCGTTCCATCGAGATTTAGAAAACGATTGTTTCTTGGTGCAGCTATTGTTTTGGGTCTAACAGCAGCCTTGGTTTACGTTGAAAATGCTCGGCGACCGAACCTCAAGGCAACACCCAATGAACTCCGGATAGGTGCGGAGCGCTTCAAGATTCCCCGCAATTACATCGAAGGTATTTACAAGTCTCCCACAAACGTTCTTGAGACGAGCGTCCGTATGTCTGTCTACTATCCGGACTTTACGCCTATGCAAGGCGAAGGGCGTCGGCGCTTCGATTCCGCTGATATTGATGGCGTCGATCACCGTTTAATTATTTCTTTCGGGGCCCCAAGTAGTGCACGAGTATCCTCCGCCGATTATCGTCTGTCCGGCAGGTTCAACTTAAAACTTGAACCCGCACCTTATAACTTACTGGAAGTTCACGATAACACGTATCCGAATCCTGGTGACGGCGATAGGGAATATGTTGGTGATGTCGACGGCTATAGGGTTTTGATTGAGTGCCAGGACTACAACCTTAAGCCACCACCGGCTGGTCTCGCGTATTTCTGTGAATACAAATTTCCCTTTCTGGACCTCGAAGTGCACGTTCACTTTGGCGCAACGAGTCTTGCCGATTGGTTCACGATCTATCGGAAAACCAAATCTCTATTAGAAGACTTCAAAGAACGTTGACTCATCGCCCGGTGGCAAGCATGGCAATGACCCAAACTGGCGAGATCTAACCGCATCGTCGGCACATTACGAATGACTGAAACTGGGCGAGAAGCAGTCGTTGATGTGCGTTACCTTGAACATCCCGTTCTGAGGCGCAGCACGGACGTTCCGCTCAAGCCGCATCCTACCGCCGCGTCGATCAACGCCGTCCGCGCTCTTCCTGTCGCACCGCGATCGGATGTGGCGCTACAACAGGCGCCCTGCACTGGCCTTTCCCCGACCGTCCGGCTGTCATACGATGCCTGCAATGGGGCAATTTTGGATGACCTTCGCATTTCCCGAATTTCCATGCGAAAGAAGCCGGTAAAATCCAAATACCTTAGTCAAATCAATGACTCCGGGAGGAGCAACATGGCCGACGAAAAACTTCCACGCCGTGATTTTCTGAAAGGCGCGGGTTCGGGCGCCGCCGCGGCCGCCCTGGCCACCGCCGCCGGATTGCCGCGCGCGGCCGACGCCGCACCTGCCCCTGTACCCGCCGCCGCAGCAGCCGCCGCCGAACCGGAAGTCTGGCTGGCGCTGACCCCGACCGAAGTCGAATTCTTCAAGGCGGCGATGGATACGCTGATCCCCGCCGATGAGCTGACGCCATCGGGCACCGATGTCGGGCTCGTCGTCTTCGCCGACCGCCAGCTCGCAGGCGCGTTTGGCAATGGCGCGCGGCTTTATCGTCAGGGCCCGTTTCTCGCCGGCAAACCCGAACTCGGCTATCAGCTCTCGCTTAGCCCACGCGAATTCTTCCGCGCCGGAATCGTGGCGACGAACGAATGGACCACCAAGACCTATGGCAAGGAATTCGACCGGCTGACGCCGGCCCAGCGCGAGGAGGCGTTCAAGGCGCTGGAATCCGGCAAGGCCGAATTCAACGGCGGCTTCACCTCGGTGTTGTTCTTCGACCAGCTTTTGCAGCTCGCCATGGAAGGCTTCTTTGCCGATCCGATGTATGGCGGCAACAAGGACAAGGTGGCGTGGAAAATGATCGGCTTCCCCGGCCTGCCGGCGAGTTATCGCGACGACATCAAGACCTATTTCAACAAGAAATACGACAAGGCCCCGCAATCGATCGCGGACTTTTCTTAAAGAGGGGATGGCGATGGTCACGGTACTGAAGGAAACCGATGTGGTCGTCATCGGCATGGGCTGGACCGGGAGCATTCTCTCCCGCGAGCTGACCAAGGCCGGTCTTCATGTCGTGGGCTTGGAGCGGGGCGCCATGCGTATGCCGCGCGAGGATTTCACCATTCCCTCCATTCGCGACGAGCTGAAATATTCCAACCGGCACGAGCTGTTCCAGGACACCGCCATGGAAACGGTGAGTTTGCGCCACAACACGCGCGAAACCGCGCTGCCGATCCGGCGTTTGGGTTCGTTCCTGCCCGGCAACAATGTCGGCGGTGCGGGCTCGCATTGGAACGGCGCCACCTGGCGGCGGCTGGAAGCCGATTACATGGTGCGCTCGCATTACACCCAGAAATACGGCGCCAAAGCGATTCCGGAAAACATGACGGTGCAGGATTTCGGCGTCACCTATGCCGAGATGGAGCCCTATTACGACAAGTTCGAAAAGCTGTGCGGCATTTCCGGGCAGGCCGGAAACCTGAAAGGCCAGAAGATCGCCGGCGGCAATATTTTCGAAGGCCCGCGCGCCAATCACTATCCCAACAAGCCGCTCGCGCGGAACGTGGCCGCCAGCATGTTCGAGGATGCCGCCAAGAAGCTCGGCTATCACCCGTTCCCGCAACCATCCGCCAATGCCAGCGAGGCCTATACCAATCCCGAAGGCGCCACCATGGGCCAATGCGTCTATTGCGGTTTCTGCGAACGCTTCGGCTGCGAGTCCAATGCGAAAGCCTCGCCCAATGTGAACGTGTTGCCGGTGCTGTTGCCCGATCCGCGTTTCGAAC
>DATARE010000097.1:0-6081 GCA_036264295.1 Micropepsaceae bacterium
TGAACCAATTGGCGAAATTGCTGGACGAACATCCCCTGCCTGGATTCACCGGCATTGGACACACACGCTGGGCGACCCATGGCGCCGCCACGGAACGCAACGCTCATCCTCATGCCTCGTCACGGGTCGCGTTGGTGCACAACGGGATTATCGAGAATTTTCGCGAACTGAAAAATGAACTGCGCGCGGCCGGACATCAGTTCGAGTCGGAGACCGACACCGAGGTCGCCGTTCATCTCATCACCCAATATCTCGATGAGGGACTGCCGGCCGAAGCCGCCGCGAAGAAGGCAGTGAAGCGGCTCGCCGGTGCGTTCGCCTTGGTGATGATCTTCAAAGACGAACAGGGGTTGATGATTGCGGCCCGCCGCGGTAGCCCGCTCGCGGTCGGCTACGGCCAGAAAGAGGCCTATCTCGGTTCGGACGCATTCTCGCTTGCGCCTTTTACCAACCGCGTCGCCTATCTCGAAGACGGTGATGTCGCCGTGGTGCGCGGCGCCGACGTCGTGATTTACGATTCCACCGGAAAATGGGTGGCAAGACCCATCCACGTTATACAGCCGTCGGGCGGGATGGTGGACAAGGGCAACCAACGCCATTTCATGGCCAAGGAAATCCACGAACAGCCCGAAGTCGTCGGGCATACCATCTCGCGCTATGTCGATGCCTCCAGTCTGTCGGTGAATCTTTCGCCCGAAATGGCGGCGCTGTTCCGTGATACGCCCCGCATCACCCTTTCGGCCTGCGGCACCGCGTTTTATGCGGCCATGGTCGGGAAATATTGGTTCGAGAAATTGGCCCGGATGCCAGTGGATATCGATGTCGCATCCGAGCTGCGTTATCGCAATCCGGTCTATGCCGACGGCGGACTTTGCATTTACGTCTCCCAATCCGGCGAGACCGCCGACACGCTGGCCGCGATGCGTGACGCAAAAGCCGCCGGCCAGAAGGTCGCGGCCATCGTCAATGTGCCGGAGAGTTCGATCGCGCGTGATGCCGATGTGGTGTGGCCGACTTATGCCGGCCCCGAGATCGGCGTTGCGTCCACCAAGGCCTATACGTGCCAGCTCGCCGTGCTGGCTTCGCTTGCTATTGCTGCGGCGCGCGCGCGCGGCCGCATCAATGCCGCGGAAGAGCAGCGGCTTTGCGGGCTGCTTCTGGAAACGCCGCGCCACATGGTGTCGCTGCTGACTCAGGAGACGAAGATTGAAGCGCTGGGGCAGGAAATTGCCAAAGCGCAGGACGTGCTTTATCTCGGCCGGGGCATGCATTTCCCGACGGCACTGGAAGGTGCGCTAAAGCTGAAAGAGATTTCTTATATTCATGCCGAAGGCTACGCAGCCGGCGAGATGAAGCACGGTCCTATTGCGTTGATCGACCGCAACGTGCCGGTGGTGGTGATCGCGCCCCATGATGAATTGTTCGACAAGACGGTTTCGAACATGCAGGAAGTCATGGCGCGCGGCGGCAAGGTGGTGCTGATCTCCGACCGCAAAGGATTGGACGAGGCGGCGGAACGCACCTGGCAGACCATCGAGGTTCCAGAAGCCGATCCCTTCATCGCCCCGATATTGTATGCGCTGCCGATTCAGCTCCTCGCCTATCACACGGCGGTCGCGAAAGGGACGGACGTCGATCAGCCACGCAATCTGGCCAAATCCGTGACGGTCGAGTAGGGGCCAGATTCTTCTCGCTCGGGATCGTGGTCGCCACTATCTTGAGCCCATGACATTCAAACTTGACTCGAATGCCTTGAAGCGCGCGGCTGCGGCACGCGCACTCGATTTCGTCCAGGATGGAATGAAACTCGGCCTCGGAACCGGCAGCACAGCCGATCTGTTTCTGGAATTGCTGGCGGAACGCATGCGCGCCGGGCTTAGAATCTCCGGCACCCCGACCTCCGAACGCACCGCGGAAAAGGCGCGCGCGCTCGGTATCGCGATGCAGGAGCTGGATACGCTCGGCAGTCTCGATCTCGCCATTGACGGGGCGGACGAAGCCGACGCCAATCTCGATCTCATCAAGGGGGGCGGCGGCGCCCTGTTGCGGGAAAAAATCGTCGCGGCGGCGGCGCAGCGGCTGGTGATCATTGCCGACGAAAGCAAGCTGGTGCCGCGGCTGGGCGCATTCCCGGTACCGGTGGAAGTCATTGCCTTTGGGCATGGCACGACGCGGACCCGGATCGTCGCGGCGGCCGAAAAACTGGGTTACTCGAATCTCGCGCCCGTCCTGCGCGCAAAAGATGGCCGCCCCTTTCGCACCGACAGCGGCAATGTGATCTATGATTGTCCCTTCGCCGCGATTGCAGATGCCCCTGCTTTGGCCGCCGCCTTGTCCCCTATTACGGGTGTGGTCGAACATGGGCTGTTCGTGAACATGGCCTCGGCGCTGGTCATCGCCGGCGCCGACGGCGTCAAAGTCATTGAACGCGGCGCGCATCCGCCTTCACGCTGAAGAGAAAAACATGGCCGCCAAATTCGACTTCGATCTTTTCGTCATCGGCGCCGGCTCCGGCGGTGTCAGGGCCGCGCGCGTTTCGGCGCAAATGGGCGCCCGCGTGGCCATTGCCGAAGAGGACAAGTTCGGTGGCACCTGCGTCGTGCGCGGCTGTATCCCGAAGAAGCTTCTCGTCTATGCGAGCGGCTTCGCAGAGGAATTCGAAGATTCGCGTGGGTTCGGCTGGACAGTGGAAGGCGCGCATTTCGATTGGCCGACGCTGATTGCCAACAAGGATAAGGACATTGCCCGCATTTCGGGTGTTTATCGCAGCGTGCTTGAAAACGCCGGCGTTAAGATTTTTGAAGATCGTGCGGTGCTCGCGGATGCACACTCCATCCAGCTGAAAAAGACCGGCCGGATTGTCACCGCAGAGACCATTCTCATCGCGACCGGCGGCCATCCATCGCGTGAACCGCAAGCCGCTGGAACGGAATTCTGCATCACCTCGGATGAAGCGTTTCATCTGGAGAAATTTCCGGAGAGCATCGTGATCGTCGGCGGCGGCTATATCGCGGTGGAGTTCGCGCATATTTTCCACGGGCTCGGGGCCGAGGTGACGCTGATGTATCGGGGTCCCAAGGTGTTGCGCGGCTTCGATGAGGATTTGCGCGATTGTCTGCACGCCACAATGCGCAAGCGGGGCATTCGCCTGATGCCCGAAACTGCGCTGCCGCGGTTCCAGCCATTGGACGGCAAAGTGCGCGTAGACACAATGCTGGGGGAAACGGTTATCGCCGATCAAGCGATGCTTGCCATCGGACGCAAGCCCAATACGCGCGGGCTGGGTCTCGATATTACCGGCGTCGCCACGCGCCCCACCGGCCATATCGAAGTGGACCTCTATTCGCGGACGTCGGTTCCCAACATCTATGCCATCGGCGACGTGACGGGACGCATCGACCTCACGCCCGTTGCTCTGCATGAGGCGATGGCCTTTGCGTCCACTGTGTTCGGAGGCACGCCGGTTGCGCCCGACCATATGCTGGTCGCGACGGCGGTCTTCACCCGCCCTGAAATCGGCACGGTTGGGTTGACGGAAGAAAAGGCGCTGACGCGCGGCCACACCATCGACATCTACAAGACGAGCTTCAGACCGTTGAAGCATACGCTTTCGGGGCGCGATGAGCGTTCGATGATGAAGCTCGTGGTGGACGTCAGGACGGACAAGGTCCTGGGCTGCCATATTTTCGGGCCGGATGCCGGCGAGATGATCCAGCTTGTCGCCATTGCCCTGAAGATGGGCGCGACCAAGGCCCAATTCGATGCAACGGTTGCCGTTCACCCGACCATGGCGGAAGAATTGGTGACTATTCGCACCAAGACGGCGACGCGCTCCACGCCGTAAAATCAGGCAAACCGCATTCTCGAACGTTCCCGTGCCTTTTGCGCTTCGATTTCGCGGTCCTTGGGTGGGCTCGTTGTTTCAAGCGAGGTCAGAAGCCGGCGCGCGACATCTGCAACCTCTTCGACCGCGCGGTTGAACGCCGTTTCGTTCGCCTTCGATGGCGCGGCAAAGCCGCTCAGCTTGCGGACGAACTGCAGCGCCGAGGCGCGAATTTCTTCCTCGCTGGCCGGGGGCTCGAAATTGAACAAAGTTCGGATATTCCGGCACATTCTCGAAACCTCGCTTTTTCAGCCCACAGGCCATGCCGCTTGATTCTGGTAACTCGCGGCCCTTCAATCAAGCGCGGCTCTTTTTCAACATCGCTTGAATGTCCTCATCCGGCGCAAAGCCCGTCAGCTTCACGGTCGGCGATTCGAAGCGTGTCTCCGGCTTGGTGCTAGCGCCGTCACGGCCGCGCGCCTGTTACGTCATGGCGCACGGGGCGGGGGCGGGCATGACCCATCCCTTTCTTGCATCGGTCGCGGATGCCCTTTCCAAACGCGGCATTGCAACGCTCAGATATCAGTTTCCGTACATGGAGGCCGGATCCCGGCGGCCGGATCCGCCGAAGCTGGCGCAGGCAACGGTGCGGGCGGCCGTCGCTGAAGCATCGCGCCTGCTCCCGCGCGTGCCACTGCTGGCGGGCGGCAAGTCCTTCGGCGGGCGTATGACATCGCAGGCGCAAGCGGATATCCCGCTTCCCGGCGTACGCGCGCTCGTTTTCCTTGGTTTTCCCCTGCACGCTGCCGGACAGCCGTCACGGACGCGCGGCGATCATCTGTTCAAAATCGAGGTCCCGATGCTGTTTCTGCAGGGCACTCGGGATGCCTTGGCGCAGCTCTCAGAGCTGGAACCGCTTTGTGTTGCGCTCGGCAAGAGGGCGACGTTGACACTGTTCGCTCAAGCGGATCACTCGTTCCATGTACCGGTCAAAAGCGGGCGCAAGGATACGGAGGTTTTGAGCGAAATGATGGACAATTTCGCCGCCTGGGCTGAAAGCGCTCTGGCATAGCGCCATTCCATCCACAGACTGTGAGCAATGAGGATAAATCCACCCACAGCCTTGCCTGGGCTTAGGATAGACATTCAAGATATTGGTAGAATTTCAGAATTTCCGCTTTACGACTCGGCAACCAGGCAGGGCTTTGACTCGGCGCGATAAGCGCCGCGAAAGGTTACGCCTCTGGCACAAACCAGCGCCGTGTCCTATATCCGCCCCCTGAACAAAGGGAGGCCCTTGTGGCGGAATCCTGGTCGCCGAGTTCTTGGCGGAGCAAACCGATCAAGCAAGTGCCGCAATATCCCGATGCGGCGGCGCTGACTGCCGTCGAAGCGCGGCTGAAAACCTATCCGCCGCTGGTTTTTGCGGGGGAGGCCCGGAATTTGACCACGGCGCTGGGACAGGTGGCGGAAGGCAAGGCTTTCCTGCTCCAGGGCGGCGATTGCGCGGAAAGCTTCGCCGAGTTCCACCCCGACAATATCCGCGACACTTTCCGGGTCATCTTGCAGATGGCCGCCGTGCTCACCTTCGCGGGCGCCATGCCGGTGGTGAAGGTCGGCCGTATCGCCGGTCAATTCGCCAAGCCCCGCTCGGAGGAGACCGAGACCCAGAACGGCGTCACGCTGCCATCCTATCGCGGTGACAACATCAACAGCATCGAGTTCGACGCCAAGGGGCGGGTGCCCGATCCCGACCGGCTGCTTCAGGCCTATGGCCAATCGGCGGCAACGCAGAACCTGCTCAGGGCCTTCGCCACGGGTGGTTACGCCGATTTGCACAATGTCCACCGTTGGACGCTCGACTTCATTGCCGGCTCGCCGGAAAGCGAACGCTATAAGGCGTTGTCGGCGCGCATCGGCGAAGCGCTGGCCTTCATGGAGGCCTGTGGCGTCACCCCCGAGCTGGTGCCGCAATTGCGCACCACCGATTTCTATACCAGCCACGAAGCCTTGTTCCTGGGCTATGAACAGGCGCTGACGCGCGTGGATTCGACCAGCGGCGATTGGTATTGCACCTCTGCCCATCTGCTTTGGATCGGGGACCGTACCCGCCAGCACGATGGCGCGCATATCGAATTCTGCCGTGGGATCAAGAATCCCCTCGGGCTGAAATGCGGCCCCTCGCTGGCCGAAGACGATCTGCTGCGCCTCATCGACGCCCTGAACCCCGAGAACAAGCCCGGACGGCTCACGCTCAT
>DATARE010000013.1:0-20487 GCA_036264295.1 Micropepsaceae bacterium
CAGCGCGCGAAAAAGTTCGTGCAGCAGGTGGCCTGTTTGTGGTCGGTACCGAACGTCATGAATCCCGCCGTATCGATAATCAGCTGCGCGGCCGTTCGGGACGCCAGGGCGATCCCGGCGCATCGAAATTTTTCCTGAGCCTGCAAGACGATCTGATGCGCATTTTCGGTTCGGAGCGCATGGACGCGATTCTGCAACGGCTTGGCCTCGAACGAGGCGAGGCGATCGCGCATCCCTGGGTCAACAAGGCGCTCGAAAAGGCGCAGCAAAAAGTCGAAGCCCGCAATTTCGAAATCCGCAAAAACATTCTGAAGTTCGACAATGTGCTGAACGATCAGCGCAAGGTGATTTTCGAACAGCGCCTCGACATCATGCGGGCGGCCGAGGTCGATGAAATCATCGCCGAAATGCGCGCCCAGGTGACCGAGGAATTGGTCGCCCGCCATATCCCCGAGCGTGCCTATGCCGAACAATGGGATGCCCCTGGCCTCGAAGAGGAAGTGAGGGAAGTGTTCGGCATCGAGCTTCCCGTGGTCGAATGGTCCAAGGAAGAAGGCATCGCCGAAGAGGAAATGAAAGAGCGCATCGCCGAAGCGGTGAACCGGCGCGCCTCGGAGCGCGCAGAAAGTTTCGGACCGGAGATCGTGCGCTATCTGGAAAAGGCGATCCTGCTGCAGACGCTGGACCATGATTGGCGCGAGCACATCATCCAGCTCGAACATTTGCGCCAATATGTCGGCCTGAGAGGTTACGGCCAGCGCGATCCGTTGAACGAATATAAGAGCGAGGCGCTAACCCTGTTTGAAGGGCTGCTCGCGCGGCTGCGTACCGATGTCGTTCGCCAGCTCATGCATGTGCAAGTCCGCACCGGAGAGCCGCCTGTCCCGGAGCCACCGCCGCTGCCTCGCATGGAAGCCCATCACATCAATCCGCTCACCGGGGAAGATGAAATCGGCAACAATGCGCCCCTCGCTGCCAAGAGTGTCCGCTTGCGCGAACCGGGCGCGGCTGTGGACCCCAACGATGTCTCCACCTGGGGCAAGGTGAGCCGCAACGCAGCCTGCCCCTGCGGGTCGGGCAAGAAGTTCAAACATTGCCACGGTGCGCTGGTCTAACGGCAGCTAGCGCGAGCTGAACTGTACAAAAAATGTGCAAGCGCCCGCCTTCGTCCATTTGGATGAGAGCGTTCTGCGGGGCTGCGCGCAACAGCACATGGCAATTCTGAAATTTGCTGATACAATTCCTGTGACGATTGTGGGTTAAGGGGGCTCCTGATGTCCGTTAAGACTTTGTCCTGCGCACTTCTCGCCGGGGCGGCATTTGCGTTGATCTCAACCGATGTCATGGCGGCCTCCGCCCAGGAGGAACGGCAAAAGAAACAGGCGGAAATCCCTCATTGCGCGCAACCGCTTGGAAATCTTGCGGTCGAAGAGCCCCAACGCAATTGGTGGGCCGAACTGAAGCTGGGTTCGCCGGAAGCCCTTATCAAAGTCTTTGTTCAGCAGTCGGGTTGTTTCTCCCTGGTTGACCGCGGTGCCGGTCTGGCGGCTGCACAGCGCGAACGCGCGCTGGCCTCGGGCGGCGGCCTGCAACAGGGCTCCAATGTTGGCGGCGGCCAAATTATAGCAGCCGATTATGTGCTGGTGCCCGACATCATTTCTCAAAACGGACGGGCGAGCGGCAACAGTCTCGGCGGCGCTCTGGGCGGTCTGCTTGGCGGGCCGGTGCTCGGCGCCATCGCTGGCAGCATCAGCTTCAACTCCTCGACCGCCGACGTCACTTTGGCGATTACCAATGTGCGGACGACCCAAGTGATGGCCACGATCGACGGCCACAGCAAGAAAACCGATATCGGCTTCGGCGTCGGCGGTGGTGTGTTCGGCTATGGCGGGTTCGGTGCGGCCGGAGCCACGGGCTACAACAACACCGAAATCGGCCAGGTGATCACACTCGCCTATCTCGATGCTTACACGAAGCTGGTCGATCAGCTTGGCGGCCTGCCCGGACCCGGCGGTGCTTCGTCCGCAGCGGCGCAGCAAATGGTCACGGCCACCCGCGGCACCTCGATGTTCTCGGGTCCCTCGACCCAAAGTCCGGTGGTGCGCCCCATCGATCAGGGCATGCGCCTCTATCCCACCGGCCAGAAGAACGGCTTGATGTGGGAAGTGAAGGACGAACTCGGCAATACGGGCTGGGTCTCTTCGATCATGTTCGAATTGGCGAAATAACGAATTTTCAGGCTGGGAAGAAACACCCGCGAGGCGCAAGCGCTTCGCGGGTGTTTTTTATGCCGTCTCCAGCCGCCCGATCTGAAGGTATTTTTCCCGCCGCAACCGCTTGAGTTCGTCCGCCGGCAGCGGCGAAAGCTCCTGCAACGCGCGTTCGATCACATCGGCCACAGCTTGGATGGCGCGTTCGGGTGCCCGATGCGCGCCACCGATGGGCTCGGGAACGATGCCGTCGATCACCTTAAGATTCAGCAAATCCTGCGCGGTGATTTTCATTGCCGCGGCCGCGTCGGCAGCTTTCTCCGATCTGTGCCACAGGATCGAGGCGCAGCCTTCCGGCGAGATCACCGAATAGATCGCATGCTCGAGCATGAAGACCTTATTGGCCGCAGCGATGGCCACCGCCCCACCCGATCCGCCCTCGCCGATGATGGTGGCAACAAAGGGCGTGTTCAGGCCAAGGCAGGCTTGGGTAGACCGCGCAATCGCCTCGGCCTGCCCACGTTCCTCCGCACCGATGCCCGGATAGGCGCCCGCCGTATCGATCAGCGAGATCACCGGCAGTCCGAAACGATTGGCCATATCGAACAACCGCTGCACCTTGCGGTAGCCTTCGGGCATGGCCATGCCGAAATTGTGTTTCACGCGCGATTTGGTGTCGTTGCCTTTTTCGTGTCCGACAATCGCAACGGGCCTTCCGCGAAATCGGCCCAGACCGGCAACGATGGCCTTGTCCTCACCATAAAGGCGGTCGCCTGCGAGCGGCGTGAATTCCGCAAACAGCGAGGCGGCATAATCGGAAAAATGCGGCCGCGCCGGGTGACGGGCGACCTGCGTCTTTTGCCACGGCGTCAACCGCGCATAGGTTTCGGCAACAAGCTGCGCGGTTTTGACCTGCAATCGGGCCACTTCCTCGTCGATATTGATGCCGGCGGTGCGTGCACCGTCATCGACGCCATCCGCAGAACCCATCTGCCGCAATTCTTCGATCTTGCCTTCGAGATCGGCGATGGATTTTTCAAAATCCAGGAAAATGTTCATGCGCGCTCATGGGCTGAAAGTTGTTTCGAGAGTGGCAAGCACCGGCACGGCTGTCAAATTGTCCGCCTACGGTTTTTCGCCGGCACGCACGGGTTTTCTTTCGCGCGCGAGCGGATGCGCCATTTCCATTGTCCGCTTGAGACGATCACGGGCAACATGCGTATAAATTTGCGTGGTGGCAATATCGGCGTGGCCGAGCAGAGTCTGTACACTCCTGAGATCGGCCCCGCCTTCGACCAGATGAGTCGCAAAGGCGTGACGCAGAACATGGGGCGACAGACGGTCGGGATGAATGCCGGCTTTGACGGCGAGGGTTTTGAGCAACTGATGACAGCGCCGCCGCGTCAGATGCGCTTCAACGCCGCGTGAGGGAAACAGATATCGCGCAGCGGCCACGCCCAACTTGCCGCGCGGCATGAAGGACTCACGCATCGCCACATAAGCATCCAACGCCTCGCGTGCCGCCGCTCCCATCGGTGCGAGGCGCTCGCGTCCGCCTTTACCGCGCACATGGATGAAGCGCTCGCGTGTGCGAACCGCCGCCAGAGGCAATGCGACAAGCTCGCTGATTCGCAGCCCCGACGCATAGAGCATCTCCACAATGCACAACAGGCGCGCGCGCTCGGCGCTGTCTTCATCGCCCTCGCGAGCGGCCTCGACAAGCTTGAGAGCCTCTTCCGCCGTCAGGATTTTCGGCAATGGCCGTGACAGCCGCGGCGCCTCCACCGCGCCGCAAGGGTCATCCCGCCGAATGCCCTCGCTGTAGAGAAATCCGTAGAAGCGGCGCAGTGCGGACAATTTCCGGGCTTGCGAGGACGGCTTGATGGCGGCAGCCGACAGGCCGGCCAGATGCGCGCGCACGCGCTCACGGTCCGCGGTCTTCAGATCGCAACCGGCGCGGGCGCAATCTTCGGCAAAGGCCAGGATGTCGCGTGTGTAGGCATCCAGCGTATTCTGTGCCGCGCCGCGTTCTGCGCTCATCATATCCAGGAATGATTCGACAAGCGCACGATCCTGTTCGGAGCCTCGCGCCTTTTTTTTTCCTGTCATGGAGCCGCTATCGCGCCCGCGCGCGGCCGCAGCAGCAACGCTTCCGTCGCCAGCGCATGAGCGGCATCATGAATGCCAGCAGTTTGCAATGCCCGCACCATCCGCACGACGATGTCGGGAGCCAGGTCGCGCGCGCCGTTCGCGCCCAGCACGGAAACCACCGAAAGCGCGACTTCGCCACGGGCGTCCGAGAGCGCAGACCTGTCGATACGCTGCATCAGCACCACCGGCGGGCGCCGGCCCGGCGATGGAGTTGCCAGCAGAGGCTCAACCGCTGTTTGTGCATCGGGCGAATTGAGTTCGCCGAGCGCATCGAACAGTCCGAGATCCAAGGTCGCGCGGGTTAGCACGCCTTGCGGCGGTTTCGGAGGCGGTGGGGGTGGCGGCGGAGGCGGCGCGGGCATCGCGTCCGGTGCAGCCGGATCGGACGGCGGACGAACCTCCACACTGATCGGTGCGGGTGCGGGGTGAACAACAGAGGCCATCGCCTCCAGCAAGCGGCGGGCGCCGGTGTTGCGGCGCGCATTGGGTGCGGTTAGCGCCAGCGCAAGCTCCAATTGATCGACAGTGTCGGCCATGCCGGCCGCATTGCGATCCAAAATATCGAACCAGCGCTGGGCCGCTTCCGGGCGATTTGCCAGCAGAAGCCCGCGAATCATCAAATCCGACCAATTGGACCAATTCTGTGCCGGCTGAATGCCAGCAGCGTCATCCGCATAAAGACTCGCAACTTGCGCCAGCAGACCCTCGCGCTCGCCAATTTCGAGGGCCGTGTGGACCAGATCGGCGCGCGCCTCTTCATTGGTGGCGATTTTCAGCGCCGCACGAATCCGTGCCAGCGCGTTCATCAGAGGCTCCCCGCGCGCCAGGGCCGGTGCGCCGCTCAAATCCTGGGGTGCGAATGAAACGGTATCGAGAATTTCGCCCAAGAGCGGCGTGGGCAGAACGCCGGCGCGCAGTGCCTTCTCGGCAGCGGCAACGCGGAAAGGATAAGGCGTCGTCCCGGAAGCCGCAGTGATCAGACTCGCAGGAAGCCCGAGTCCCGTGGCCATCTCCGCCGTCATCGGCAATTTGAGACGCGCCATCATCACGATGTGAATAGCATCCGGATATCGGATGGTCGCCGGCATGACGGCTTTGCCGCTCGTCATTCCGTCAAGCAGCATCAGGAAAGCGGGATCGGTGAGCCCTTGTTCGCCGATGACCGCACGGGTGAGATCGAGCGGACCACTGTCGCCTGCGACAGCGTAACAGAAGGCGCGCAGTTCGACCCAATAGGATTCCGCACTGTCCAGGCGATGTGCGGTCAGATCGCCGCACGCATCGCTGTCGCGGCCGGCATACAGCAACGCGTCCGCCTGGCTGCGCAAAATATCGAAATTCATCGGCGCCTGAAGTCGAACAGCGAGGTCGGCCGCATCGTTGACATAACCGCCGTCCAACAATTTGGTCAGCCGCAATTGGTTGAAGGAGATGGTCGCGCGGCCCGGCGGAGGCGCGGCGGCGGTGAGGAGCACCTTGCGGATCAGCAGCCGCTGTGCGGCCGACGGTGTCGCGGCGGGAACCGATTGGAGCATCGTCACCATGGCAGCGCGGTCGCTCGCGGCCCACGCCGCAGATCCCAGACCGCCATTGCTGTTATCGAGCGTGCCTGCAATCGGGCCTTCCAGCGTACCCAAATCGCCAACTTGCACCGCGCCGCCGAGCGGCAAGCGGACCGGAGGCGGTGTGGGCGCCATTTCCGCAGGCTTTTGCCCCGGGGAGGTTTGTCCGGTGGGCATTTGATCGATGGGGCTCTGTTCAACGGGCATTTGCAGGAACGGAACGATGTTCCGGGGCGCCGTATCCGGGCCAGGCATAGGCACATCCTGGGCAAAGCCGGATGCGGCGGGAAGCGCGAGGGCTATTGCGGCTGCGGCCCCCCGCGTGAAAATTTTCAGTCCTGACACCCTTCGCGACATTTCATTTCGGAAACCGGTTGTCCGGTATCACCTGCTCTATAGGATGCTTCGCCGGTCCCACGGTTGCGCCATAAAACGCGAGCGCTCCTGCGCCTATCGCCAACACTAACACAAAAGCGACCAGCAGCTTCCAGCCCATCCGTGGCAAATCCTCTGTCACTGCCGCCCCTCGGATCTGGGGATTCGCGCAGAATCACAGGTCTTTGTGGCGGAAATCGTACGCCACGCGCAAGGGTATCGGCGGTGATAGATTTGCCTTTCCCAGCTTTTTCATGAGGCCGGTTCCGCCAACGGCGAAAATCAAAAGCCCAAAGAGATTCAATGTATTGCTTTTCATGGCGCCAATCTGCTCGCGTGGCGTTGAACCAAAATTTCAGACCGGGCATTACATCGTAGGGTCCAACGCGGGTTAACGGCACTAGCCGACCAAACCCGAACCGGTGTAAGCGAAAGGACATGCGCAGGTTGGACAAAACGCTCGTGCTGGTCGGGATGATGGGCGCGGGCAAAACCTCCGTCGGCCGGCGGTTGGCAAATGTCTTGGGAGTGACGTTCCGGGATGCCGACGCGGAAATCGAGCTGGCGGCAGGATGTACCATCAATGAAATTTTTGAACGGTTTGGGGAGCCGGCATTCCGCGCGGGCGAGCGCAAGGTGATCGCCCGCCTGCTCGGCGAGCCGCCCCATATATTGGCGACCGGCGGCGGGGCCTTCATGGACCCGGAAACCCGCGCCCGAATCAAGGAATGCGCCTTCTCCGTGTGGCTTAAGGCACCTGTCGATCTGCTGCTTGAGCGGGTGATGCGCAAAGACACCCGTCCTCTTTTGCGCAACACGGACCGGCGGGCCGCCCTGGAGCGCCTTCTCGAACAGCGCGAGCCGATCTATGCGGAGGCTGATGTCACCATCGAATCCGACGAGGGGCCGCATGACACGGCGGTAAAAAACATCATTGCGGCGCTGGATGCCCGGCGCGTTACGGCACCGGTGGATCGGGCATGAGCTTGACGGTGCCGGTCGCGCTGCAGGAGCGCTCTTACGACATTCACATCGGCACCGGTCTGCTTGCGCAATGCGGTGCGCTGCTGGCCACGCAATTGGGCAAATCGGCAAGGCGAAGCATACCCGTCGTCACCGACCAAACCGTGGCTGGGCTCTATTACAGCCGCGTTGCCGAAAGTCTTACCCTGGCAGGGCTTACGCCGGTGGCCATCGTGCTTCCGCCCGGGGAACAGACCAAAAGCTTTGCACAGCTGGAACATCTGATCGATGCGCTGCTCCGCGCCAATGTGGAGCGCGGTTCGCTGATTGTCGCGCTGGGCGGCGGGGTGATCGGCGATCTCACCGGGTTCGCGGCCGGCATCCTCAAGCGCGGTGTCGATTTTGCGCAGATGCCGACGACCTTGCTGTCGCAAGTGGATTCGTCGGTCGGTGGCAAGACCGCCATCAATACGGCGCATGGCAAGAATCTGGTCGGGGTCTTCCATCAGCCGCGGCTGGTTATTGCCGACACCGATATGCTGGCGACATTGCCTCGGCGCGAATTGCTCGGCGGCTATGCCGAAATTGTGAAATACGGCCTGCTCGGAGATGCCGATTTCTTCGGCTGGCTCGAAAGATTTGGCACCAAGGCCCTGGGTGGTGACGGACCGGCCATAACCCATGCCGTGGCGCATTCCTGCGCCATGAAGGCGGCCATTGTGGCGCGTGACGAGCGCGAAATGGGGGAACGGGCTTTGCTCAATCTCGGCCACACATTCGGTCATGGCTTGGAGGCCGCTACAGATTATTCTTCGCGTCTCATTCACGGCGAAGGCGTGGCGCTCGGCTGCGTGCTGGCGTTCCGGCTGTCAGAAAAGCTCGGCTATTGCACCAAGGACGACGTCGGGCGGGTGGAACGGCATCTTGCCTCTGCCGGGTTGCCGGCGAGAATCGCACAGATTCCGGGGCCTCCTCCTGAACTGGATGAAATCCTGGAGCATATGCGCCACGACAAGAAGGCTTCCGGCGGCCGCATGACCTTCATCCTGACGCGCGGCATTGGACATGCCTTCATCAGCCGCGACGTGCCCGAAGAAGCCGTTCGTGCCGTCCTCGCCGAAGGCTGAGCACGCCGGCCGCAACGCGGCTATAGTTCGGTTCCCACCCAGCGGATTCCCAGGACCATGACGTTCAATCTCGTTTTGTCGCTTTTAGGCATCGTCGTGCTGTTGGCGATTTCCGGCTTCTTTGCCGGTTCGGAAACCGCGCTTACCGCCGTCTCGAAGGCGCGCATGCACCATCTGGCCTCCGAAGGGTCGTGGCGCGCCAAGCAAGTCAATTCTCTGATCGCCGGGCGCGAACGCCTGATCGGTGCGATTCTGCTGGCCAACACCTTCATCACGATCCTTGCCTCTGCCTTGGCGACATCCATCTGGCTGGAATTCTTCTCCGAAGGTGGTGTGGTGATCGTGACGGTGCTCATGACAGCCATCATCCTGATCTTTGCCGAAGTGATGCCCAAGACGATTGCCATCGCACGCACCGATCAAATGGCGCTTCTGGTTGCACCCTTCCTGCGTTTTTTCGTGCTTTTGTTCGCACCCATCGTCTCGACCGTCCAATTCGTCGTCTGGCGGCTGCTGCGCCTGTTCGGGCTGCGCCAAACCACGGGCGAATCCGTGCTCACGGCGCAGGAGGAAATCCGTGGCGCTATCGAGCTGCATCATCAGGCGGGTGGCGTGGAGCGCGAAAACCGCGACATGCTGGGCGGCGTTCTCGATTTGGCGGATCTCAAAGTTTCCGACGTGATGGTCCATCGCAAGAATATGGAAATCCTGGACGGCAGCGCGAGCACGGACGACATCGTCGCGCGGGTGCTTTCATCCGCCCACACGCGCTTCCCGATCTGGCGCGATGATCCGGAAAATATCGTGGGCGTGCTGCACGTCAAAGATCTGCTGCGCAATCTGATGGAGCGGCATGGATCGCTTCACAACATGGACATCATGGCGCTCGCCTCCTCGCCCTGGTTCGTGCCTGAGACCACCACGCTCGAAGAGCAATTGCAGGCGTTTCGAAGCCGTCGCGAGCATTTTGGCCTTGTGGTCGATGAATACGGCGTCTTGCAGGGTCTGGTGACGCTCGAGGACATTCTTGAGGTGATTTTCGGCAGCATCGCGGAAGAACACGACCAACATACGCCCGGCGGAATTCGTCCGCAGGCAGATGGGTCCTATAATATCGACGGCTGGATACCGGTGCGCGATCTCAATCGGGAACTGCACTGGAATCTGCCGGACGACATCGCCACGACAATTGCCGGCCTCGTGATCCATGAAGCCCGCGTCATCCCGGATGTGGGGCAGGTCTTCGCGTTTTTCGGGTTCAAATTCGAAATTCTGCGGCGGCAGCGCAATCAGATCATGGCGTTGCGCGTCATTCCGCCCAAGCCTGAGCCTGAAGACGATACGGGCTAGGAGCGACCCGCTTCTTGGGGTGTCAGCGTCGTCAGCGCCAGAGCATGCAGCCCGCCGGCGATTTCCTCTTCCGCCGCGGCATAGACCCGCCGCTGACGCTCGACCCGGCTAAGCCCTTCGAACGCCGCCGAAACGATGCGAACACGAAAATGCGACTCTCCGCCTTCGCGCGCACCGGAATGACCGGCATGTGCAGCGCTTTCATCCCGGATGACGAGCTCATCGGGTGTGAACGCCGCTTCGAATTTGCGGCGCAATCTTTCGGCAACGGACGGCGAAACGCTCATGAACGAAGCTCTAGAGGCAAACGGTGCTGTTCTGTCAAGCCTTTCGTTTTCTTGTCTTTTACGACTGGCACCCCATAATGAGACTATGAGTTCCGCCGCCTACCGTCCGCGTTTTGGTTACGACATCCGCATCAATGCCGCGCGGCCGCAACCGCGTGTCACCAAGCCGACAAAGCGCTGCGCTTCGCCCGGATGTGCCGCTCCCGGGGAAGTGAACGTCCCAAAATCGCGCGACAATCTGGACGACCGGCAATGGTTGTGCCGTGACCATTTGCGCGAGCATAACGCGCGCTGGGACTTTTTCGCCGGCATGAGCCACGAAGATGTCCAGCGTTTCTGCCTCGACGCGATTACCGGCCACCGGCCAACCTGGCCTCTCGGCAAACGTGCCGCGGCAAGCCGTGAAGAACGGGACGATCCGAGCCGAACCACCTATGCGAATTATCATTTCGAGGATGGGTTCGCGGTCTTCGAGGAGGCCGCGGAGCCCCAGGAGTCGCGCCGCCGGCGCCAGTTAACCAAGGGACAATTGGACGCGCTGGCAATCCTGAATCTTGAAGAAAACGCCAGCTTGCAGGAGATAAAGGCGCGGTATAAGGAACTCGTGAAACGCTTTCACCCCGACGCCAACGGCGGAAACCGGGGCACCGAAGAGCGGCTGAGGCAGGTCATCAAGGCCTATAAGCATCTCAGGGCGACGAGTCTCGCTTAGAATAGGGCGAGTGGCGCCTTGGGAGCGTGGTCCCCGGGGCCCTGGCACAACCGCTTTTTTTATCTGTCGCTCCTCACGCATGAACGGATGGATTAAAGAATGCCGAACAATGGTCTTGATGCCGCCGCCGCGCCCGACATGACGGTCGATGTGCGCAACACGTTCGGCCTGGACGTGGCGATGACCGTTCCGGCGTTTTCAAAGCCGAACGAATATGTGCCCGATCTCGATTCCGCCTATGTCTTCGACCGCGAGACGACATTGGCGATCCTGGCCGGATTTGCCCACAACCGGCGCGTTCTCATTCAGGGCTATCACGGGACCGGGAAGTCCACCCATATCGAACAGGTGGCGGCGCGCCTGAATTGGCCTTGCGTGCGCGTCAATCTCGATTCCCACATCAGCCGCATCGATCTGGTGGGCAAGGACGCCATCGTCCTGAAAGACGGCAAACAGGTGACCGAATTCCGTGAAGGAATTCTTCCCTGGGCGATCCAGCATCCGGTGTGCATGTGCTTCGACGAATATGATGCGGGGCGGCCCGATGTGATGTTCGTGATCCAGCGCGTACTGGAACTTCAGGGCAAGCTCACGCTGCTGGATCAGAATCGCGTGATCCGTCCGCATCCTTCGTTTCGGCTGTTCGCCACCGCCAACACGGTCGGCCTGGGCGATACGTCCGGCCTCTATCACGGCACGCAGCAAATCAATCAGGGCCAGATGGACCGCTGGAACATCGTGGTGACGCTGAACTATCTGCCACACGACACGGAAGTGGATATCGTGCTGGCGAAATCGCCGAGCTATCAAACCGCAGAGGGGAAGAAGACCATCGCGGCCATGGTGCGGGTCGCCGATATGACCCGCAACGCTTTCATCAATGGCGATCTTTCCACCGTGATGAGCCCGCGTACTGTCATTACCTGGGCGGAGAATGCCGCCATTTTCGGCGATGTCGGATTTGCCTTCCGGGTCACGTTCCTGAACAAATGCGACGAGCTGGAACGCGCGACGGTGGCGGAGTTTTATCAGCGCTGCTTTGGTGCGGAGCTCCCGGAATCCGCCGCCAAAGTCATGGTCGCATGAGCTCTTGGCGGAAGGCGAATGCGTGAACCCCGAAAATCCCACGGACCCGTTTAAGCGCGCTGTCGCCGGCGCGGTTCGTTCCATGGCGGGCGAACCCGAGCTGGAGGTCACCTTCTCGCCTGAGCAGCCAAGCCTGCGCGGCAAGAAGGCGCGGCTCCCCCTGCCCTCGCGTTCGCTGCCGGCCGATGAAGTCGCGGCCGTGCGTGGCGCGGGCGATGCTTATGCGCTGAAGCTCGCCTATCACGAAGATGCCATCGACAAGGAGCTGCGCCCCGCCGGCACCGATGCAGGCGCGATATTCGAAGCGGCCGAACAGGCGCGGGTCGAGGCCATCGGGTCGCTGGCGATGCCCGGCGTGCGGGAGAATTTGAACGCCATTCTCACCATGCGCTGCAAGGCCCACGGTCTGGCCGACGTGAAGGAGCAGATTCAGGCCCCGCTGGTCGATGTCTTAGGCCTGATCATGCGCGAACGTCTGACCGGCGATGCGCCGCCGGAACTTGCAAAGCGCGCGGTCGATCTGTGGCGGCCTTTTGTGGAAGCCAAGGTCGGAACCGATCTGGACAGATTGCGGGACAATGTGCGCGACCAGCGCGCCTTCGGAAAGATCACGCGCGCAATCCTGACCGGGCTCGAACTCGCCGACGAATATGTCGACGAACCGGAAGGCGAAGAGGAATCGCCGGAGGATTCCAACCAGGACCAGACGGAAAGCGAAGAAGAGTCCGAAGGACAGGACACCGAACCTTCGACGCTGCAAAGCGAGAAACAGGAATCGAGCGAAGCGGGCGAAGATGTTGCCGGCGAAATGAAGGCCGACGATTCCGACTCGCAGGAATCGCAAGAGACGACAGAGGGCAAGCGCCCCTTCCGTCCCGATCTTCCCTTCTCCGATGTCGACCGCTGGGACTACAAGGTTTTCACCAGCCAATTCGACGAAACCGTGAACGCGGAAGATCTGTGCGATCCTGAGGAACTCGCGCGGCTGCGCAATTTTCTCGATCAGCAGCTTGCACCGGTGCAAGGGCTGGTCGCGCGTCTTGCCAACAAATTGCAGCGCCTGCTGATGGCACAGCAGAACCGCTCCTGGGACTTCGATCTCGAAGAAGGCATTCTCGATACGGCGCGGCTGTCACGCATCATCATCGACCCGGCGCATCCGCTGTCCTTCAAGATGGAACGCGAGACCGATTTCCGCGATACGGTGGTGACGCTGCTGCTGGACAATTCCGGGTCCATGCGCGGCCGGCCCATTATGGTGGCGGCGATGTGCGCCGATATTCTTGCCCGCACGCTCGAACGCTGTGCCGTGAAGGTCGAAGTTCTGGGCTTCACCACGCGCGCCTGGAAGGGTGGACAGTCGCGGGAACGCTGGCTGAACGAAGGCAAGCCGCCGCATCCCGGACGGCTGAACGATCTGCGCCATATCGTCTACAAGGCTGCCGATGTGCCCGGCCGCCGTACGCGGAAGAATCTCGGCCTGATGATGCGCGAAGGCCTGTTGAAGGAAAATATCGACGGCGAAGCGCTGATCTGGGCGCATAGCCGGCTGATCGCACGTTCCGAAGCGCGCCGCATCCTGATGGTCATTTCCGATGGCGCACCGGTTGACGATTCAACGCTTTCGGTCAATGCCGGCAATTATCTCGACAAGCATTTGCGCCAGGTAATCGCCGAAATCGAAAACAAGTCGAGCGTGGAGCTTGTCGCCATCGGCATCGGCCATGATGTGACTCGCTATTATCGCCGCGCCGTCACGATCCTTGACGCCGAACAATTGGCGGGTGCGATGACCGAACAGCTGATCGATCTGTTCGCGCAGGACAATGTCGGCGCCCGGACGCCGCGTTCGCGCCGCACCAGGGCCGCATGAAGCACAGATATCTTCTTGCCGCCGCCGGGGGCTTTGCGCTTGCGCTGAGCGTGTTCGGGCTGTCGGCGGAGACGCCCGCTGATAATGCCGCCAACATACAATCCACACGCATTCCGCTTTATCCGGGCAACCCGTCGGACCATCGGGCAGGTTCGCTGATCTATCGCGGCGGGCTGGTTCTCAAATCCTCCAATCCCGCGTTTGGCGGCTGGTCGGATCTGGGCGTCAGCGCCGACGGAAACGAAGTCCTCGCGATTTCCGATGAAGCCCATTGGCTGCGCGCGCGCCTTTCCTATGACGCGAATGGCGATCTGGCGGGAGCAAGCGATGGGGACGTCGAACCCATGCTCGACATGCAAGGCCGCCCCATGGTGGCCAAAGAAGGCGATGCCGAGGGCCTCACCCTCGAACACGCAAACGATGTTCACGGGACCGTCGCCGTCAGCTTCGAACGCGATGTCCGGGTCTGGCGTTACGATGTAAGCCAGGGGTTCCACGCAAAGCCGGTGAATGTTCCGATCGGCGATTGGGTCAAACCGCTGCACGACAATGAGCAGCTGGAAGCGATCACACTGTACAAACCGGACACGCTGTTGGCCTTTGCCGAGACCAAAGTGAATCCCGGCGACGACCTGCTGGCGGCTATGGAAGCCTACCCCAACCCGGGTGGTCCCCCGTCAACACACATGCTGTCGGTGGTGCCGCACGATCCCTTTGCCATCACCAGCGTCGCGACAGCCCCCGATGGGGGGCTCTATCTGCTGGAACGGCGGTTCTCGATCCTCGGCGGCGTCGGCATGGAGCTGCGCCATATCCCGCCGGAGGAGGTCCATGAGGGTGCGCGCATGAACGGGGAGGTTTTGGCCAATTTGTCGTTCCAGGACGCCGATATCGACAATATGGAGGGGCTTGCCATCCGCCGCGGGCCCAAGGGCGAGACGCTGCTCTACATCATCTCGGACGACAATTATTCGCCGCTGCAGCGGACGCTGCTTTTGATGTTCGAGGTGAAGAACGGCGGTTAGGCGGCGGCGGCTTCAGCCTTCGCCTGCTTCCGGGCGATTTGCCGCTTCAGGCGCAGCGCTTTGGTCGAAAGCGTGGTGTCGCGGGCCTTTAGCAAAAACACGTCCAACCCGCCGATCCGGTCGACGGTCCGAAGGGCGTTCATGCTGACTTTCAGCGATACCATCTGGCCGAGGGTGTCACTAGCAAGGCTCACCGTCTGGAGATTGGGCCGGAACACCCGCTTCTTGCGGTTGTTGGCATGGCTCACGAGGTGTCCGCTCATGACACCCTTTCCCGTTAATTCGCAGCGGCGTGCCATGGTTCTCGTTCCTTTAAGGCTCGCATTGTAAGGAGGCGCTCTCATAAGGAACGGGCCGGGGTCCGTCAAGCGCCGCCGCCCTCCCCATCTTGGGACGCTGGCCATTTTGTGGCCACACACATGCTTATCCTAAGAACGGGAACGCATGGGAATAGTTGTTCGTATTCAGGCATCTCGGAGGGATTCATGAAACGCGCATTCTTAGGCCTCGTGGCTGCGGCCCTCACCGCGCTGGTGTTTACCGGTCCGGTGCTCGGCGCGGGTGGCGAAGCCCAAACCGATTCGACCGGCCCGGCGTCCACGCTCGATCTCTCCTACGACCTGTATGTGGGCGGTATTTCGCTGGGCAAGGTCGGGATGTCCGCGCGCTTCCAAGGCGACGATTACAAGGCCATCTCCACGTTGGAGACCAAGGGAATCGTGAACGCCTTCTGGCAGGCGCGCGTCGAAACCGCATCCAGCGGCTTTGTAAACAACGGCCGGGTGCAACCGAGCCTTTACGACTCGTTTTCGCAGAACCGCTCGGCCGAACGCCGGCATGCCACCCTGGTTTTCGGACCGGACGGCCCCAAGGAATTGCTGTCCGACCCGCCTTACGGCGAAAACCATTATCCGGTGAGCGACAATCTGCGGAAACAGACGCTCGATCCCTTGAGCGCCGCCATCTACCTCACCAGCAGCGCCACCGCGAAACAGGAAAAGCCTTGTGACGCGGTCGCCCCCATTTTCGACGGCCGCCGGCGCTATGATGTGTCCTTCACCTTCGTGAAGAAAACCGATGTCCACATGGACAACGGCCTCTATAGCGGTCCGGCGCTCGTCTGCCAGATCCATTACAATCAGATCGCCGGCTATCAGCAGAGCGTCATCGATCAGAACAAGAAATTCCCCAAAATGTACGCCTGGGTGGTCCCCGCCAAAGGCACTGCGGACCCGAACCGCAATTTCATGGTGCCGATCCGCGTCTGGGCTGAAACCGATTATGGGGTTGTGGTGGCGCTTGCCTCCCAAGCCAAGCTCGATGGCCAGGCTTTGGTGCACGCGAATTGAAACTCGGCTTCGCCGAAACCGAATTTTCGGTGGGTAACTCATAGCCCGTCTTCATAATGTGGCGTGCCTCTAGCATTTGTCTGTAGCCTCAGGGCTTGACAACATCTTGTACGTGAACGAACAATGATGTTATGGGCAGTTAGTGATTCGGGCGTGCTTTGTTCGCGCTCTGTGCTCGTTGCCATATTTAATGCACAGATCGTCCACAGAATGAAGGAGACGCCTCGGCTGGCTCTCCGCAGGGTTGGCTTTAGCCCCCTTGCATCGCTCCGTGAAAACCGAAACCATCCATCCAGATTGGATCGTATCGATGAGTGATCGGCATTCGCGCTATTCCGTTCGCGGCAGCGATACCGGTCCTCGGCGTGCCCGCATTACGGCGGTCCTTGGGCCTACCAATACAGGAAAGACGCATTTCGCGATCGAACGCATGCTGGCCCATCGGTCCGGCATGATCGGCCTGCCGCTCCGGCTGCTCGCCCGCGAGGTCTACGACAAGATCGTGCGGATCAAAGGTGCCGCCGACGTGGCGCTGATCACGGGCGAAGAGCGCATCGTGCCGAAATTCCCGCGCTTTTTCGTCTGCACCGTGGAGGCGATGCCCATCGATATTCCGGTGGCGTTCCTGGCGGTCGATGAAATCCAGCTTTGCACCGATCTCGAACGGGGCCACGTCTTCACCGACCGGTTGCTTCACGCCCGCGGGGAAGAAGAGACCATGTGGCTCGGGGCCCTGACCATGAAGGGCGCCATTGCCCGCATCGCGCCGGAAACCCATTTCATCACCCGGCCGCGTTTTTCCGATCTCGCCTATACCGGCGCCAAGAAACTTTCACGGCTGCCGCGCCGCTCGGCCATTGTCGCCTTCTCGGTGGAGGATGTTTACGGCCTCGCCGACACCGTCCGGAGCCAGCGTGGCGGGGCCGCCGTGGTGCTGGGTGCGCTCAGCCCGCGCACACGCAATGCGCAGGTCGCACTTTATCAGTCTGGCGAAGTCGATTTCATGATCGCCACCGATGCCATCGGCATGGGCATCAACATGGATGTCGATCACGTTGCCTTTGCGGCGCGGGAGAAATTCGACGGCGCTGTCGTGCGGCTGCTGAGACCCGAAGAGATCGGGCAGATCGCCGGACGCGCCGGACGTTACATGAACGATGGCACGTTCGGCGTCACGGGCGACACCGAGCCCTTCGACTCCGAACTCGTCCAGCAGATCGAGAACCACCGCTATGACCCTGTGAAGGTTCTCCAATGGCGCAATAGCGCCCTGGATTTCGCTTCCCTTGACCGGCTGTTGACAAGTCTCGATGCACCCGCGCCCGCCCGAGGCCTGATCAAAGCGCGGCCCGCTTCGGACCATTGGACGCTGCAGAGCCTGGCTGGCGACGACGATATTCGCAAGTTCGCATCGGCGCCGGCCGGCGTAAGGTTGCTTTGGCAGGCGTGTCAGCTTCCCGATTTTCGCAAGCTCACGCCGGACGAACATGCCCGGTTGGTGAACCAGATCTATCGCCATCTGATGCAGGATGGCGTGCTTCCCGACGATTGGCTGGGACGGCAGATCGCCTATCTCGACGTGGTTGATGGCGATGTCGGCACCTTGTCGGGACGGCTCGCGCAAATCCGCACTTGGACCTATGCCGCTCACCGCCAGGGTTGGACCCGCGATCCGGTCCATTGGCAGGAAGTAACCCGTGCGGTTGAGGACCGGCTCTCCGACGCGCTTCACGAAAGGCTGACGCAGCGTTTCATCGACCGGCGCACCGCGGTTCTGATGCGGCATTTGCGGGACGAGGAAACGCTCACCCTCGGCGTGGATGATTCCGGGGCCGTGTCGCTCGGCTCCGAACATGTGGGCAAGCTCGACGGCTTCCGGTTTGCGCCCGATCCCCGGGCGGAAGGCATTCATGGCCGCACACTTCGGGCTGCAGCCCTTCGCGGCCTGGAAGGCGAAATCACGGCGCGCGCCCGTGCCCTGGCCAAAGCACCGGATTCCGATATTGCGCTCAGCGAGCATGCACAGCTCTGGTGGTCGGGTGCGGTGGTAGGGAAGCTCGCCGCCGGGCCCCATCCGCTGGAACCGGTGGTCGAGCTTTTGGCTGACGATCTCCTGAAAGGCGATTTGCGCGCAGCGGTCGCTACCCGGCTCGAAAACTGGATGAAAGACCACATCGGCCGGTTGCTGGAACCGCTGATGGCGCTGAAAAACGCAGCTGAGGCACGGACCTCGGCCTGGGACGAAGGCGGGCTGCCGGGCCAAACGCGGGGTCTTGCTTTTCAGCTGGCCGAAAATCTTGGCCAGCTTCCCTGGAAGAGTGACGCGCTATCCCCGGACATGCGCAACGCCGCTCAGATGCTCAAACGGTTTGGGGTTCGCGCGGGCCAGCATGCGCTGTTCCTGCCCAAGATGATCCGGCCGGCGTCTTCCGCGCTCGCGATTATGCTCTGGGCTGTCCACAGCCGCTTGGCCCATGTGCCCTCGCCGCCGGCGCCTGGGCTTACCTCCTTTGCTCTCGATAAGGAGGACAGCGAGATGACGGGCCGCTTCCTTGCTGCTGCGTTCTTCCGGCGCATCGGCAATCGCGCGATCAGGCTGGACATCCTCGAACGTCTCGAAGAAACGCTCTCCGATGCCGCGCGCCGGATGCGCGACGCCGATGAAACCTTCGCTGCGGTGGTGTCCTTGCTTGGCGCGGCCAATCAGGACGCGCTGGCGCTGATGGCGGCATTGGGCTGGAACCGGGTAATGCGCAAAGCCGGCGACAAGAAAACCCCGATCTGGCAGCGCGTGCGCAAGCCGAAACATCCAGGCAAAACCCGCTCGCGCGCCAAATCTAGCCCGAGAACTGACTCGCCTTTTGCCGGACTCGCCGCGCTTATTCCTTCGGACTGATCGTTGAGCGAGCAAATTCGTATCGACAAATGGCTCTGGCATGCACGCTTCTGCAAGACGCGGGGAATTGCCCAGGAGAAGGCCTTGCAGGGAACCATCAGGCTAAACGGCCATCGCGTAGAGAAGCCAAGTGCGGCAGTGCGGATCGGCGACATGATGACGCTTCCCCATTTGGGCAAGGTGATCCTTATCAAGGTGCTTGGACTTGGAATGCGGCGAGGTCCGGCCTCGGAAGCACGGACGCTGTATCAGATCATAGAAGAATGACGCCGCCGCAGGCGGGCGTTCGAGTTCTACACCGCGTCGGGCGTCCATTGTCATATCGCTTGATCGCGGAACCTAGCCGCCGTATGGACCCATCGTTTCACGCCGGGAGCCCTGCATTATGACCTACGTCGTTACCGAAGCTTGCATCCGCTGCAAGTATATGGATTGCGTCGAGGTCTGCCCCGTGGACTGCTTCTACGAGGGCGAGAACATGCTGGTGATCCATCCGGACGAATGCATCGATTGCGGTGTGTGCGAGCCGGAATGCCCGGCGGACGCCATTCGGCCCGATACCGAAGCCGGGCTGGAGAAATGGCTCGGGGTGAATGCCGAATATGCCAAGCTCTGGCCAAACATTACCATCAAGGGAGAGCCGCCGCCCGATGCCAAGGAATGGGATGGCAAACCGGAGAAGTTCGAGAAGTTTTTCAGCCCCAAGCCCGGAAGCGGATCCTAAATTCCCTTTATTCATACGCTCTTAGCGAGGAATTCTGCGAGCCGGGTTGCGACCGACACGATTACGTGAAATTCAGGATTTGTGCGGTTCTTCAAGGAGTTGGGCTGAAATTGTTCTTCCTTTGTGACGATAGCTGTGTTATATTTACATCGATGACATTAACTGGATGGCGCGTCTTACGCTGCTCATGAGCTAGTCTAAAGCAGGCGTCGAACAGGCGCCTGGCGTAGCGGAGGTTCTCCGAGGTTTGTATAGGGGTGGGCGCATCCTCTCGCGAGGGCGGTGTGTAGCTGCGCTGCGAAAGCTGCCTCTTCCGTATTCCAAGACTGGGCCCGATTTTGGGCATCCTCAGGCATCGAACGCGCCGATGGGAAGGTTCTGATGACGACTGCTGTAAAGAAGAAGGCTCCGGCCGCGGCCCCCCTCAAAGTGGCTTCTGCCAAAGGGGCGCCGGCCAAAGCTTCACCCGTGGCCGCCAAGCCTGTGATGAAGACTGCGCCTGCGAAGGCAGCTCCGGCGGTTAAGGCCGCGCCAACAAAGCTGGTGGCGCCCGCAAAGACGCCTGCCGCACCTGCTCCGGTCAAGGCGGTTGCTGCACCGGTCAAGGCTCCCATTGTCGCCAAGGCCCCGGTTGCCGCCAAAAAACATGAATTCAAGGCAGGCGACTTCGTGGTCTACCCGACCCATGGCGTCGGGCGGATCCAAAAAGTCGATGAGCAGGAAGTGGCCGGGATCAAACTCGAGCTCTTCGTGATCGCCTTCGAGAAGGACAAAATGATTCTGCGGGTTCCGACGAC
>DATARE010000151.1:0-15798 GCA_036264295.1 Micropepsaceae bacterium
AAAGCGCGGCCGGCGCGCCCTCCTTCAGCTCCAGCTCGATTTCGTTCACAGCGAGCGAAGCATGGCCGTTCATCAGTGTGCGGATTTCTCCACGATCCACCGCGAGCTCGATCGTATCGCCGGCAGCACTTTTCACCGAGCGGGTCGTCCGCTGCACATCCGTCTCAACCACAGGCTGGAACGGGCTGGCGGCGGCAATATCCAACACGCGCATCCGCACGGTTTCATCGGGGATGCGCGCAAGGTCCGGCTCGGCGGAGGGAATCTCGCAGGCATACTCATGCCGCTCCGAAGCCAGCGCCCCGGAGCTTTCGCCTTTCACCGTCTGCACATAACCCTTGCCGTTCTTGCGCACGCGAAGCGAAAGGCCCGCCTTGGCGAGCGCGAGTTCGGTATTGTCATAATAGATGGTGGCGAGACGCCGCGTGGCTGCGCGGCCGACCGTGAAACCTTCCAGCGCGGAAATCTTCGCCAGGCGCTTAAGGTCCCGCTCTGGTGTCGCAAACCGAATTTCGATTTCCTGGGACATGTCTGCAGAAACGCTCAAAAGCGGCGCGATGATTGACGGAATTATACGATGCTAGCAATCGCGATGGGCGTTCCCGTTCTGTACCGTTCAGCCAAGTTCAGAATTGAGCCGCCAATTTTTGAATCTGGCTGTTGGCGAGCGCAAGCTTTGCGATCGAGGCTTCGCCGCCGCGTTCCAGTTCGGACAGGAAGCTCGCCGTCTGCCCGATGTCGGCCGCGCGAAGCTTGGCCCAGGAGCCCACACCGGCTTCCTCCGATTGGCCCTTGCCGCGCGCCAACGCATCGCAGGCGAGCAGCCTTTGGGCCGAAAAAAGATCATCCACCATGCGGCGCAGCGCCAGACGATCCCAATGATCCGTCAATGGAATTCGAGCCGCCAAGGCCCGCAGGCGGTCGAGACCGACAACCTCGCCGACAGCAAAATAGAAGCGCGCCGCGATCTCCGCGAGGACGCCTTGGGCTTCGGAAAGCAGCACGATCTCCGGCACCGCCGCGAGCAACGGCAAGACCGCCACATCCTCGGCGACATCCCTGGGCACACTCCCTTTTTCGAAATCGGCGATCCTCGCCTCGACGGCTTGGGATTCCAGCGGCGAGACCAAGCCTGAGAAACGCCCTCTCAATGCGCCAAAACCCGTGCCATAGCGCGCGATTGTTTCCGTCAGCGGGCCCTGGGGAACCTGCACCATGAACCAGAGACCGAGGCGGCGCAGAAGCTCGGCGATTTCCGCCATCATTGCGTTCTGCACCTGTGCCGGCACCTTGCCGTCCAGAGCGCAAATGCGCGCCTTCAAGTGCGACAGACCAAACACGCCATCGGCAAGGGCGAATCCGCGCGCCGCGGACCAAAGCGGGGTATTGGAAAGCTCTCGCATGCGCAGCGGAAAGAGCGGGCCGGCAAGATTCACCACCCGATTGGCGAGCTCCGTGCCAATGATCTCGCGGGCAAGACGGTGGCGCTTCAGCTCCGATTGGAAACGTGTCGCCGCCAGAGGCGGGAAATAGCCAGTCAGCAACGCCTCGAAATAGGGATCGCTCGCGAGCTCGCTCTCATTGATGGCGTTATCGAGATCGAGCTTTGCATAAGCGAGAATGACGCTCAGCTCGGGCCGAGTGAGACGACGCCCTTCGCGCTGAAGCCCCTTCATGGCCTCATCGGAGGGAAGGAACTCGACCTCCCGGTCCAGCATCCCCTTGCGTTCCAACTCGCGCATGAACCGGCTCTGAGCCTCGATGTCGCGCGGCGATGTCGTTTCGGCAACCGAAAGCGCCAATGTCTGGTCGTAATTGTCCTTCAGCACCAGCCGCGCGACGTCTTCGGTCATTTCCGTCAGCATGGCAAAGCGCTCATCCGCAGACAGCTCACCGCGGCGCAAAGGGCCACTCATCAAAATCTTAAGGTTGACCTCATGATCGGACGTGTCGACGCCGGCAGAATTGTCGATGGCATCGGTATCGATGCGGCCGCCTTTCTTGTCGATGCCGCCTTCGCGCGCATATTCGATGCGGCCCAATTGCGTGACGCCGAGATTGGCGCCCTCGCCCACGACGCGCGCCTTCACATCGCGGCCATTGACGCGCAAAACGTCATTGGCACGGTCGCCGGCATCGGCATGGCTCTGACTGGACGCTTTGATGTAGGTGCCGATGCCACCGAAGAACAGAAGGTCCACGTCAGCCGCCAACAGCGCCCGCATCACCTCGATGGGAGTCGCACGCGCCTTGGAAAGGCCCGTGAGGTGCTGCATTTCCGGCGAGAGCACGATTTCTTTGGCCGTGCGCGGAAACACACCACCGCCTTTCGAAATCAGCGCGGCATCGTAATCGGCCCAGGATGAACGCGGCAGGTCGAACAGTCGTTGGCGTTCCGCGAAGGATGGTTCGGGATCCGGCGACGGATCGATGAAGATGTGGCGATGATCGAACGCGGCCACCAGCTTTGTCGCCTTCGAGCGCAGCATCCCATTGCCGAACACATCGCCCGACATGTCCCCGATCCCGACGCAGGTGAAGGGCTCGGTCTGAATATCGCGCCCAAGCTCCCGGAAATGCCGCTTGACCGCTTCCCATGCCCCGCGTGCGGTAATGCCGATTTTCTTATGATCGTAGCCCTGGCTGCCACCCGAGGCGAAAGCATCGCCGAGCCAGAAACCGCGCGAGACCGCGATGTCGTTGGCGATGTCGGAAAACGTTGCGGTGCCTTTGTCGGCCGCGACGACGAGATACGGATCATCACCATCATGACGCAGCACATGCGCGGGCGGAATCACGGCACCATCGGGACCGATATTGTCGGTAAGATCGATAAGCGCGCCAATGAAGACCTTGTAGGCGGAGACACCTGCGGCCTGCGTCACGTCGCGGGGAGACGCCGGCGGAATCTGTTTCGGATAAAAGCCGCCTTTCGCACCCACCGGCACGATGACCGAGTTCTTCACCTGCTGGGCTTTGGCGAGGCTCAGCACCTCGGTGCGGAAATCTTCGGCACGGTCGGACCAGCGTATGCCGCCGCGCGCAATTCGACCGAAACGAAGATGCACGCCCTCGACCTCGGGCGAATAGACAAAAATCTCGTAAAGCGGTTTGGGTGCGGGCAGCAATTCCAGCCGCTTGCTGTCCAGCTTGAAGGCAAGATAGGCGCGGCGGCCACCAGCCGCATCGGGTTGAAAGAAGCTGGTGCGCAAGCTGGCATCGATAACCGACAGCATGGCCCGAATGATGCGATCGTCGTCCGCACTCGGCACGTCGTTCAGCGCCGCTTCGATCCGTTCCCGGATACGCGCAGCAGCGCTGTTGCGAACCTCCATCGCGTCAAACAGAGACGGGTCGTGCACAGTCAGAAAAAGCCGTACCAGAAGCACCGCCAGATCCGGATTCTTGACGAGTGCCGTTTCCATATAGGTTTGGCTGAGCGGCAAGCCTGCCTGCCGCAAGAATTTTGCGATCGCGCGCAGGATGACAATTTCGTGCCAGGGAAGTTCGGCTGCCGCCAACAACCTGTTGAAACCATCGGATTCCGCTTGTCCCGACCAAACGGCGTGGAACGCTTCTTCGAGCAGCGGCGTCAGGCTGCCGAATTTCACCGGCCGGCTGTCTGCCAGCGCCATCAGGAAACTCTGCAACGCCACAGTTTGCGCGCTGCCGTCTTCGGCAATGGGCGCCAGCCCAAAAGCGTCTTCGGCAATCACTTTGAGCCCGAAATTTTCAAACACCGGCAGGCATTCGGAAAGCGGAATGAACGTCCCGTGCACGAACAGCTTCAGGCGCAGCAGATCAGGAGAATCGCCGTCCTTGCCATAAACATGGACGACGACACCGGCCCTGCCCGCGTCGCCCCCCGCTTTCATCACCGCTTCGATATGGCCGATGTCGTGCACGGCCTCGGCGGGCGTGAATTGATCGCGATAGCCAGCGGGAAACGCGCCCGCGTAGCGCAACGGCAAACCGCCCGTGATCTCACCATGTTCGAGACGCACCGCATCGGCAAAACCATCGTCCCAGGTGCGGATGGCAGCGCGGATTTCAGCTTCCAGCTCTTTGACATCGGCATCGGGACGCGGGCCTTCATTGCGTCCGATGATGTAGTGCACACGCGCCAGCGCCTCATCGTCGAGCATCGGAATCGTCGCCGACTGGCGTCCATTGAAAGCGCGGGCAAGGATAGCCCCGATCTTCTCGCGCACCGCGCCGCTGTAGCGTTCGCGTGGCAGAAACACGAGCACGGACACGTAGCGGTCGAAGCGGTCAAAGCGCAGGAACAGCCGCACTTTCGGGCGCTCGCCGAGATTGAGAATGCCAAGGGCGGTGGCCAAGAGCTCGTCTTCGGAAATCTGAAACAGCTCGTCACGCGGAAAACTATCCAGGATATGTTGCAGCGCTTTGCCGTCATGGCTCGCCGGTTGCAGACCGGAGCCCGCCATCACCGCTGCGATCTTGCGGCGCAGGAGCGGAATGGCGGCCGGCAATTGGCTGTAAGCGGTGGAGGTGAACAGGCCGATGAACCGCCGCTCGCCGATAAGCCCGCCATGCAGATCGAACGTCTTCACCCCGACATAATCCATGTGCACATGCCGGTGCACGGTCGAGCGCAATGCCGATTTGGAGATAATGAGCGGCGCGGGCTTGGTCAGGAATTCGCGCACCGCCGGCGTCAGCTGCGCGCGATCCGCACCCCGTCGCACGACGCGAAACTCCGGCTCGGCGAGGAGTCCGAGGCCACTGTCGTCGAGCGGATAGAGCCGGCCATCGCCTTCGGCCGAGAACACGTAATCGCGGCAGCCGAGAAAGGTGAAATGGTCATCTGCCATCCAATCCAAAAATGCAATGGATTCGTCGAGCTCGGATTGGGTGATGGGCGGCGGATTGCGTTTCAGCGCGGCCCGGGTTTCGGCCAGCCGCTGCATCATCGGCCTCCAATCGCGCACGACGTCACGCACATTGCCGAACACTTTGATCAGGCGGCTGCGCAACGCGCTTGCCGCGGCATCTTCCAGGGTCGTGTCGAGCGCCAAAACAATGATGCTTTCCCGGATCGGCGTCCCGGCCGGCGAAAGAATGCCTGCCGCATCGCGAGCCAGCGGGACCACGGGATGAAAGGCCGCCGCAATCCGGTATCCTCGTGCGCGAATTTCTCCGGTGCAGGAATCGTAAAGGAAGGGGATGTCGTCATTGGCGGCGAGCACGAAGCTTTCCGCGTGCCCGGCAAGACTCGCATCTTCCGCCGACGGGCTGAACACCTCGACCAGCGAGGTGCCCGGAGTCCGCTGCCGGATGCGTGCATAGACGCGCCGGACCAGGGACGCCAATTCCGCGCCGGTATAATGAATCACGTCTTCGGGCGAAGCGTAGCGCGTGAATGCGGTGAAGAAACCCGCGAGCTCGGCGTCGCCGGTCCCGATCAAATGCGCCGCCATCGCAAGATGTGCGGCCGCGTCGCTCGCCTCCGCTTGCGCTTCTTTCGTGGGAGCGCCGTTTGATGCTTCAACCATGCGGGCTGACCGAGCCATGTGAAACCTCCCTATCCGCTCATGCAGTCCGGCGGTGAGGCCATTAAACCTTTAAGAACTTAGGAAACCATGTGCAAACGGAACGGCCGGTCACAGGCAGCAAAAAACCGGTAGATTAGGGATGTTACGAATCCTTAAGAGCATTGCGGAGGTACAGTGAGGGGGGCGAGACGCAAATACGCTGTCATTTTCGATCTGGAATTCACCGCCTGGGAGGGCTCCCTGGAGTCGCGCTGGACGCGGCCGGGCGAGCTCAGCGAAGTGGTCCAGATCGGTGCGGTGAAGCTGGACGCCGCGAGCCTCAAGGAAATCGACAGTTTCGACATGCTGGTGCGGCCGCGGGTCAATCCGGTGCTTTCGGATTATTTCACGGTGCTGACCGGCATCACCAACGAAGCCATGGACCAGCGCAGCGTGGATTTCATCATTGCCTATCGCGCCTTCCTCGATTTCGCAGGCGAGGGTCCCGTCTTTGCGCATGGACGGGATGATTTGATCTTCGCCGGCAATCTGAAGCTTTATGGCTGGGAACGCGCGCTTCCTTTGCCTGCCTACAGCAATGCGATTCACTGGTTTGCCGCCCAGGGGGTCGACCTGAAGGGCAAACGCGCCTGCGATGTCGCGGAAGCGGCGGGCGGGATTTTCGAAGGGCAGAAGCACAATGCGCTGGCCGATGCCCGCGGGGTGGCGGCCGGTTTTCGGGCGCTGATCGGCAAAGGCGCGCCAAATCCCTTCCTGCCAAATTGATCTAACGCAAGGCGAGGGAACCCCGAATGGGGGAATTTTCATCGCGGGCCTTGAAATGCCCGTTTCTTTATAATAATTCTAATTCGCAGTTGAACCCTTCCAGGAGGCCGCCATGTCCGACCCAAAACGCCCCATTTTGACTACCAATGCCGGCATCCCTGTCGCCGACAATCAGAATTCGCTCACCGCGGGCCCGCGCGGGCCGCTCCTGGTCCAGGACTTCCACCTCTTCGAGAAGCACGCCCATTTCAACCGCGAGCGCATCCCCGAACGGGTGGTGCACGCCAAGGGCTCGGCAGCATTCGGGACCTTCACGGTCACCCAGGACATCAGCCGATGGACCAAGGCCGGCATCTTCTCCCGGGTTGGCAATGAGACCGAATGCCTGCTGCGGTTCTCGACCGTGGCCGGTGAGCGGGGTGCCGCCGATGCGGAACGCGACGTGCGCGGCTGGGCGCTGAAATTCTATACCGGGGAGGGCAATTGGGATCTTGTTGGCAACAACACGCCGGTGTTCTTCGTGCGCGATCCGCTGAAATTCCCCGATTTCATCCGCACCCAGAAGCGCGATCCGCGCAGCAATCTGCGCTCGGCCACGGCGATGTGGGATTTCTGGTCCTTAAGCCCGGAAAGCCTGCACCAGGTGACCATCCTGTTCTCGGACCGCGGCATCCCAAAAAGCTATCGCCACATGCATGGCTTCGGCTCGCACACCTACAGCTTCATCAATGCCAAGAACGAACGCGTCTGGGTGAAATTCCACTTCAAGACGCAGCAGGCCATCCAGAATCTCAGCAATGCGGAAGCCGGCGCAATCATCGCGGGCGACCGCGAAACCCATCAGCGCGATCTCTTCGAGGCGATCGAAAAGAAGGATTTCCCGCGCTGGACGCTCTATGTGCAGATCATGCCAGAGACCGACGCCGAGAAGACGCCATACAATCCCTTCGACCTCACCAAAGTGTGGCCGCACAAGGATTATCCGTTGATCGAAGTGGGCGTGCTGGAACTCAATCGCAATCCCGACAATTATCACGCGGAAGTCGAACAATCGGCGTTTTCGCCCGCCAATGTCGTGCCGGGCATCGGCCACAGCCCGGACAAGATGCTGCAATTCCGCATCTTCTCCTATGCGGACGCGCATCGTCATCGCATCGGCGTCAACGCGGATTCGCTTCCTGTGAACCGTCCGAAATGCCCGGTCCACAATTACCATCGCGACGGCGCCATGCGCTTCGACGACAATGGCAAGGGTGCTGTGAATTACGAGCCCAACTCCTTCGGCGGCCCGGTCGAAGACAGAAGCGTCAAGGAACCGCCGCTGAAGATTTCCGGCGATGCGGACCGTTACGATCACCGTGCCGGAAATGACGATTACACCCAGCCGGGCAATCTCTTCCGGCTGATGTCGCAGGCACAGAAGAACGCGCTGATGGACAACATTGTCGCCTCCATGGGCGGCGTTCCGGAAGCAATCTTGCGGCGGCAGATCGCGCATTTCTCGAAATGCGATTCCGCCTATGGGGCGGGCATCGCGGCGCGGCTTGGTTTGGATATGCCAATGGCAGCGGAATAATCCGCCATTCCGAAGAAGAGCGGCCGCTGGTCATGGTGGCCGCTCTTTGTTTTCATGGGCCATGCCGACAGCCGATTCCATCATCCATGTGCTCGATCTTCAGCCCCATCCGGAGGGCGGTTTCTACCGGGAGATGTTCCGCGATTCCGGCTCTCCCGGCGGACGCAGCCATCTGACCGCGATCTATTACCTTCTGCGGGAAGGCGAGGTTTCGCACTGGCATCGGGTGATGCGGTCGAAATCTGGCATTGGTATGCGGGGGCGCCGCTTTCGCTGTCCATCGCCCGCGGGCCGGCCGTGACCCATCTGATGCTGGGCCCCGGTTTGGAACAGGGCGAACGTCCGCAAGCGGTCGTGCCCGCCCATGATTGGCAGAGCGCGCGCAGCCTTGGCGCCTTCACGCTTCTGGGGTGCACAGTGGCCCCGGGATTTGAATTTTCCGGCTTCGAAATGGCGCCCGACGGCTGGGCCCCGGGTTAAAGCGCGGCCTGCAGCGCTTCGACAATCGCTAGTGAAGATGGCCGTGCCGAGGGACCGTTTTGCGGGGCGATGGTGACCGCCAGAATCCCTTTTTGCATTGTTACACCGGGTTTGGCCCCGCGAATGATCCTGATGATGTGAATGCGGTCAGAAATCCGCGACCGCCGGCCCGCTTTGGCCAGATCCTTCAGCGCATAAGCCACATTGCGCATGGCATCGCAGCCAAGCATGCGCAACTCGTCCGAATGCACCAGATTGTCCCAATCGGCAGCGAAACCGATGGCAAAATCCTCGTTGGCCGAAAGGTCGCTCGCGAGCTGTGCGGCAAAGGCTTTCACATCCTTCGCCCCAATCGGCGGCGGATCGACGTTTTGCATGTCCTCGTTGTATTCGGCCGGAAGCCCGCCCTTGGCCTGCGTCGTATAAAGCGTAAGCGCCCCCCAGCCGGTGACCTGAAGCGCCGTCGCACCGGTGTCATATTTCAGGACCCGGCCGCCCAGCGATGCCATCTCGCTGGTCAAATAGAACACCTCATCATTGTCGAGAAACCGCATCCGGACCTGGTCGCCGCGGTGGTCGACCGCGAAAGCCACACGGTCATTGGCGATGTACGTGCCATCCCGGGGAAGCGGCGTGGAGGGGGCCAAAAGCAGCCGCGCAGGCGGGACCTGTTGCTGGGCAAAAAGCAGCCGCCCGGTTGGGACCTGCTGCTGGGCATGGGAAGACGGCCCTGCACCCAAGGCAAGCACCAAGACCACGGCAAGGGCAAGTTTGAGCCTCACGCCATCGCTCTTTCAAAGAAAGGCATTCCCGATCGCCATTGGCAGCTCGCGCCCCAATGCCGTCCCCCTAGGGGTGAATTAACCCACTGAAGGTGGCAACAATATGGACGCAACTTCACATTTCAGTGCCTGTATGCCCGCCAACCGGTAAAGCCCCCCTAAAGTTTATTCGTGCCTTGGGTGGCGGATTTGACTAAGTTCGCGCCGATTCAGCATCCGGACATCACGGGGGTAACGTGGCCAGCCTCGACAGTTTCAAAGCCCGGCGCAAGCTCGCCGTCGGCAACAAGACCTATATCTACTTCAGCCTGAAAGCGGCCGAGAAGAACGGCCTTACCGGCATTTCGCGGCTGCCCAATTCGCTCAAGATTTTGCTCGAAAACCTGCTGCGCCACGAGGATGGCCGCACCGTCACGGTGGACGACATCAAGGCGGTGGCGGGGTGGTTGAAGAAGCGCACTTCGGAGCGCGAGATCGCCTATCGTCCGGCGCGCGTGCTGATGCAGGATTTCACCGGGGTCCCCGCGGTCGTGGACCTTGCGGCGATGCGCGATGCCATGGCGGCGCTGAAGAGCGATCCCGAAAAGATCAACCCCCTCACCCCGGTCGATCTCATCATCGACCATTCGGTGCAGGTGGATTTCTTCACCGGTAAGGACGCGTTCAAGAAGAACGTGGCCATGGAATATGAGCGCAACAACGAGCGCTATTCATTCCTGCGCTGGGGCGGCCAAGGCTTCAACCGCTTTCGCGTCGTCCCGCCGGGCACCGGCATCTGCCATCAGGTCAATCTCGAATATCTGGCGCAGACGGTGTGGACCGATAAGGTCAAGGAAGGGAAAACCACCGTCGAATACGCCTATCCGGACACGCTGGTGGGAACCGATTCCCACACCACCATGATCAACGGCCTCTCGGTGCTGGGCTGGGGCGTGGGCGGCATCGAAGCCGAAGCCGCCATGCTGGGACAGCCCATTTCGATGCTGATCCCGGAAGTGATCGGCATGCGGCTCACCGGGAAGCTTCGCCCCGGCTGTACCGCCACCGATCTCGTGCTGACCGTGACGCAAATGTTGCGCAAAAAAGGCGTGGTCGGAAAATTCGTCGAATTTTACGGCGAGGGACTCGCCGGCATGCCGCTGGAAGACCGTGCGACCATCGGCAATATGGCGCCCGAATATGGCGCGACCTGCGGCTTTTTTCCCATCGACGACGAGGCGCTGCGCTTCCTCAAAGCAACCGGACGCAAAGCGCCACGCATCGCGCTGGTGGAGAAATATGCCAAGGCCCAGGGCATGTTCCACACCAAGAAGAGCGAGGAGCCGATCTTCACCGATACGCTCCACCTCGATCTGAACGATGTGGAACCCAGCATGGCGGGACCACGGCGGCCGCAGGATCGCGTGTCCCTTTCCAAGGTGGGCGAGCAATTCGCTTCGGCCTTGATGGACGTCTTCAAGAAGGAAGACGACGCCATGAAACGGGTGAAAATCGAAGGCACCGAACTCACGATCGGCCATGGCGATGTCGTGATCGCGGCCATTACCTCCTGCACCAACACCTCCAACCCCTACGTAATGCTGGGCGCGGGACTTCTTGCCAAGAAGGCCGTCGAACGCGGCTTGAAGGTGCGGCCGTGGGTCAAGACATCGCTGGCGCCAGGAAGCCAAGTGGTGACGGATTATCTGGCACGCGCGGGATTGGACAAGTCGCTGAGCAAGCTCGGCTTCAATCTTGTCGGCTATGGCTGCACGACCTGCATCGGAAATTCCGGGCCGCTGCCTGAGCCGGTGGCGAACGCCGTCACGGAAGGCGATCTCGTCGCGGCCGCCGTTATTTCCGGCAATCGCAATTTCGAGGGACGGGTGCATCCTCAGGTGCGCGCGAATTATCTCGCTTCGCCAATGCTGGTCGTGGCCTATGCGCTCGCGGGCAATGTCAATGGCGACCTCACCAAGAATCCTATCGGCTATGACCGCAACGACGAAGCAGTCTATCTCAACGAAATTTGGCCCAGCCCGAAAGAAATCTCCGACGCGGTGCGCAAATCGGTAACGCCCGCAATGTTCCGCAAGCGTTATGCCGACGTGTTTGCCGGCGACAAAGCCTGGAAGAAGATCAAGGTCGGCCCTGGAAAGACCTATCAATGGGACGACCAGTCCACCTATGTGAAGAACCCGCCCTATTTCGAGGGCATGACGCAGGACATCGCCCCGATCACGGACATTTCGAAAGGGCGCATTCTCGGCGTCTTCGGAGATTCCATCACCACCGACCACATCAGCCCGGCCGGTTCGATCAAGAAGGATTCCCCGGCCGGCAAATATCTGATGGAGCATGGCGTGCCGCCGGCGGAGTTCAATTCCTATGGCGCTCGCCGCGGCAATCACGAAGTGATGATGCGCGGCACCTTCGCCAATATCCGCATCCGCAACGAGATGCTGGGCGGCAAGGAAGGCGGCAATACGATCTATTATTCCGCGGACGCGCCGTCGGGTGAGGAAATGCCGATCTACGATGCGGCCATGAAGTACCAAGCCGCGGACATTCCGACGATCATTGTTGCAGGCAAAGAATATGGTGCCGGCTCGTCGCGCGATTGGGCGGCAAAGGGACCGCGCCTGTTGGGCGTGCGTGCGGTCATCGCCGAAAACTACGAACGCATCCACCGTTCCAACCTTGTGGGCATGGGCGTGCTGCCGCTGGAATTCGCCGGGGGCAAGACGCGCTTCGATTATGCCCTCACGGGGCGGGAGACCATCGATATTCCGGTTCAGGAAGGGGCTTCGGGCACGCGCAAGAAAGTGACGGCGCGGCTGACTTATCCCGATGGGCGCAGCGTGGACATGCCGCTGATCGCGCGCATCGATACGGTGGACGAGGTCGCCTATTTCAAAAGCGGCGGCATCCTCCAGCACGTGCTCCGGCATTTGGCTGCGGCCTAAACTGATTTGGAGCCGCCGGTTCGGCGGCTCCAAACGCCTGCGGTCAACCCGAATTGATTCGCCAGCCCCTTGGGCAAAACCAAACTTCATCCTATGGTTTTGCTATGTTCATACGCGGGCTGCTCTTTTTGGGATTTCTGACGGCCGCGCTCAGCCCGAGCGCCTGGGCGGGGCAACCCGCATTGGCAGGCCCACATCCGATCGTGGTCGAGCTCTTTACAAGCCAAGGCTGCAGCGACTGCCCGGCGGCTGACCGCCTGGTCACGGAACTTGCGAAACGCAAAGATGTGATCGCGCTGTCGCTGCCGATCACCTATTGGGACATGCTTGGCTGGAAGGACACCTTCGCCACCGATGCCAATACCCAGCGTCAAAAATCCTATGCGCGGGTGATGACCCATTCCGGAATCTACACGCCGCAGATGATCATCGACGGCCGCTTCGATGTGGTCGGCAATCAACGGGACCGGGTGATGGCGGCACTTGCAGCGCGTACCAATGACGGGATTGGGGAAACATCCATTCCGATAGTGATCGGCACCGCCTCGGGCCGGCTGGAGATTGCTATTCCCGCGGCCAAGACAAAGACCAAACCCATTGCGACCATCTGGGTGATGCGCACGCTCAACCAGGGTGCGGTCAACGTCGCGGAGGGCGAGAACCGTAATCGGCTTTTGACCTATACCAATGTGGTGCGCGATCTGCAGCGCGCGGGCGAATGGACCGGCGATGCGATGAAGATCGATTTGCCGCTCAATCTCGCGAAGGCCAAGCATGATGGCATTGCGGTGATTTTGCAGGCGCGGGATTATGGCCCTGTGCTGGGTGCGGCGCTGCTTCAGATTCCAGTGTCCGAGCCGACCGCTGCGGCGCATTAATCCGAATTACAACACCTGAACCAGGCGCGCATTCTGCGGTTGCCCGCTGCGCGCATAAGCGCGGCTGGCAAGCAGCGCGCTGTCGCGTGCGGGTCCGAAGATCTGGCCGAGCACCTGCGCCACAAAACGCGACTCGACGCCGCGCCGGTCCAATCCACCCGGAAAACCTGTGCCAGAACGGGATGAGCGGGACGAATTGCGGCGTTCGACGCGCGCTGTCGGGAGAACGTGATCGCGCGCGACGTCTTGGCGCAAATTGCTGACCGCATGCGGCTTTTCCACGATCCGCCGCGATAATGCGCGCGATGTCCGCAGTTCCAGTTTATTGCCGCCTATTTTCATAACCAGTACTTAAGCAAATCTTGGACCGTTTGGCGACTGGGGGCTTGTGCGTATGAAAGTTCAGGTTTCTTAAACGTCCTCACCGTTAGCTTCTCACCCACAAGACGCGACAAAGAGCGCGGAAAATCATGGGTGTATTGGTGTCGGGTCTGTCCATTCAACGCGTATTCAGGGATCGTTTGGAATCCCTAGGCCAGGCCGGGGATGCCGAGCGTCTGCGGCTTGCCCTGATGGGGGCGGGCGCAACGGCGTTCGATTGGACCCTCAGCGATGACCGCATTCGCTGGGACGGCGCGGAATCGGCCATGCCCGAATATCCCGAGCTCGAACAGCTTGAAACCGGACAGGATTTTCGCTCCTGGCTGCCTCCGGCTGCCCGCGCGCGGTTGCACGCTATTATGGAAGATTCCACATCTCTCGATCCCACCTTCCGGATGGAATTCGAGGCGCTTACCAAGACAGCACGCCAATGGTTTGAGCTCTCCGCCGTGTGCCTTTTTGGAACGGGCGGGCGCGCCGAACGAGTTACGGGCATGGTGCGTGAGATCACCGAGCACAGGAATGCGCTGACGCGGCTTTCCTATCTCGCGACCAACGATGAGCTTACGGGCCATTTGAACAGGAGCCGGTTGCGCGACGAGCTTACGCGGGCAATCCAGCGCAGCATCGCCGAAGGGCGATCCTGCGCATTCGTGGTCACCGCAATCGACAAGCTTGCGGTCATCAATGAAACCTATGGGTTCGATGCCGCCGACGAAGTGATCGTCGCCACCGGCCGGCGTCTGGCGCAAGCCTTGCGGACCTCGGACATCATCGGACGCACCGCCGGAAACAAGTTTGGCGTTATCCTTGGCGAGTGCGGGGAACGCGAGATGTCGCTTGTCGCCGAGCGCCTGCACGCCGCCGTCAGGAATGATGTGATTTTGACGCGGGCGGGCGCCGTCTCGGCCACTGTATCGGTGGGCGCCGTTTGGCTGCCCCAGGGTGCTGCCACCAGCCAGGAAGCCATGCTGCGGGCCGAGGAAGCGCTGGAGCGCGCCAAGGCGATGGGCCGGAATGGGTTTGCGGTCTATTCCGGCTCCGCACAGCGGGAGTCCCAGCGCCGCCGGCTTATCAACACCGGCGACGACATCATGTCGGCTCTCAATGACAATCGGCTCATTCTCGCCTATCAGCCGATCGTGGGCGCACATTCGCGCCACGCCGAACATCACGAATGTCTGCTCCGGATGCGGCGCAAGGACGGCTCGGTCGCGTCCGCAGGCGAATTTATTCCGGCCGCGGAGACTTTGGGTCTTGTACGGCTGGCCGATCGCCGGGCGCTTGAAATCGCGGTGGCGCAGCTCTACCGCCATCCGCACATAAAACTTTCGATCAATGTATCCGGGACGACCGCAGGCGATCATTCCTGGCTGCAATCCTTCATCAATTACGTGCGCGAGAACCGCGAAGTCGCCGAACGCATGACCGTGGAACTGACCGAGACAGCGGCTTTGCAGGCGTTCGAGGAAAATGCGCGCTTCGTGACGCGGCTGCGCGATATGGGCTGCCGCGTCGCGATCGACGATTTCGGCGCGGGCTACACCTCGTTTCGCAATCTCCACAATCTGCGCGTCGATATGGTCAAAATCGATGGGGAATATATAAAGAATCTAAGCGGTTCGCCGGACAACCAGCTGTTTGTCCGCACCCTGGTCGATCTTGCCAAGAACTTCCAATTGGAAACCGTGGCCGAGTGGGTCGGTTCGGAACAGGACGCCGAATTGCTTCGCGATTTCGGTGTCGATTTCTTCCAGGGCTATTATTTCGGTGAGCCCGCGTTGGCTCCCACATGGATGAGCGTGGAACGGGAATTGACGGCGGCGGCTGAATAGCAAACCCGGAATTTCGAATACCGGCCGCGGTCCGTCCGCATCTTTGCTGTATCAGACCGCTTTCTTCGCTTGGCTCTTCTTGGGCGGCACCACGTATTTCGTCTCCATCGCCTTCACCTCCCGCACACAGGCGGCTTTCGCCTCCTGCAAATCGGGCCGCGTGACGTGGCTAAGCGCATCGTCGCTGCGCTTCAAGGCGTTGAATGCCGTCCGTTGCGACATGGATGAGGGAAGGAATGGCACGCAGAATTGCGGCACCGCCGCGCGCGGCACCTCGCGGAAATGCCCAAGGACATTTTCGGGATGTTTTGTCATTGCGGTCGCCAGCGCATCGTAAAGATGCGCCGTTCCCGCCCCATCGCTGAACCGCAGGAGTTTGACCGCGAGCGCAACAGCCCGCGCGTCGCCGGATTTCACCAGCAAATATCCATTGCCGCAGTCGAACGCCTTTATCGCGGCTCGGCCGTCATGCGCCAACACATCCTCAAACGCGCTCAACCGCTTGGCACGGGAGCCGGTTTGCGCGGCTTTGGGGTTGCAAAGGGGCGCGGCACTTGGGGGGGCCGCCTTGACCGGTGCACGTTGTGCCGGTGCCGATGGCTGAGCTGCGCTCAGTGCGAGCGGCGTACCGAAGACGCAT
>DATARE010000156.1:0-12993 GCA_036264295.1 Micropepsaceae bacterium
CTCATGCTTCGACAAGCTCAGCATGAGGATGCCCATATTTCGGCTCACCCTCAACTGTCATCCCGGCCGAGCGGAGCGAGAGCCGGGACCCACTGTGCCATTGTCCCGGTGGGTCCCGGATAGCCGCTCGCGCGGCTTCAGGATGACAGTTCAGTTGAATGGATACACTTGAACGCACTTTGCTCTAAACGTCACTGCCGCAGCAGTTTGAAAGTCCAAAGCGAGCCGCCCTTGGGCACATGCGCGAGATTGGGATCGGGCTGGCGCGCATAGACGCCGCCGATGCCGCTGGTCACGGTGACATATTGCACGCCGTCGCGTTCCCAGGTCACCGGCTGGCCGATAATTCCGGACGGGGTTTGGAATTGCCACAGGATCTTGCCGGTGTCCGCATCGGCGGCGATGAACTCGCCGGTCAATTCGCCGGTGAACACCAGCCCGCCCGCGGTCACCAGCGTGCCGGCCCAATTCGGGCTCTTGAATCCCGTCTCCCATTTCGCCTTGCCGGTCACGGGATCGATGGCTTTCAGATAGCCGCGCGGATCGGGATCGGGATAAAGATTGCGCGTCTTCACCGTATTGCCGCCGCTGCGGTCGCCCGCCATCAAGCCTTTCACGGCTTCCACCGGCAAGGGTTCGTATTCCACACCGATATTGGTCGTGTTGACGTAAGCCAGTCCTGTGAGCGGGCTATAGGACATCGGATACCAATTGGTGCCGCCGCCGATGAAAGGCCAATTCTGAATCTTCGCAATATGGTCCAGAATCTGTTTGGTGGAATCCGACCAGACAGGACGGCCCGTGGTCATGTCGATGTGGTCGGCCCAGGTGGCCTTCACATATTTGTTGGCGGCGAGCAGTTTGCCGCTCGTGCGATCCAGCACATAAAAGAAACCGTTGCGCGCCGCCTGCATCACCACCTTGCGGGGCTGACCGGCGATGGTGAGGTCTGCCAGCACCAGCGCCTGCACATTGTCATAATCGAAAGGATCATTGGGTGAGGTCTGGTAATACCAGACCATCTCGCCGGTCTTGGGCCGCAGCGCCATGATCGTGTCGGTGAAAAGATTGTCGCCCTTGCGGTCGAGCGCATTCCAAGGCGACGGATTGCCGATGCCCCAATAGACGAGATCGAGATCCGGATCGTAGGAGCCGGTGGTCCAGGTGCTACCGCCGCTCGCCTTTGCCGCATTGTCGGGCCAGGTGTCCGCGCCAGGTTCGCCAGGACGTGGCACGGTGTAATGCCGCCACAGCCGCTTGCCGGTTTCCGCGTCATAGCCTTCGATATAGCCGCGCGCGGTGAATTCCGAACCTGCGACGCCGGTGATGACCACGCCATTGGCGACGAGGGGCGCGCCCGTCATGGCGAGCCCGTCCTTGATGTCGCCGGAACGCGTGTTCCAGATTTCCTTGCCGGTCTTGACGTCGAGCGCCTGCACGCGGCCATCCAGAATGGTGCGGAAGAATTTGCCGTTCAGCAGCGCGCCGCCGCGATTGACGATGCCGCAGCACACCGTGCCCGCCGTCGCGGCCGGGTAGGCGATAACGGTTCGCCAAATCTCCTTGCCCGTTATCGCGTCGAGCGCCACCGTCTTGTCATGGCTGGTGATGAACATCACCCCGTCCATCACCAGCGCCTGGGATTCCTCACCCGTGTTGTTGTCGAGGCTGTAGGACCAGGCCGGCACCAGCCGCTTTACCGTCTGCTTGTCGATTTCCTTCAGCGGGCTGAAGCGCTGCTGGCTGTAGCTCATTCCATAGGTGAGGATGCGGTCAGGCGTCTTGGCGGCGTTGGCGAGATCAGAAGCGCTTTGCGCGAAACACAGCGAAGGAATCGCCATCGCCAGCAGCGATGCAAAAATGCCGACCCGCGTTTTCATGAATGCCCCCGGATTTTTCCTGTTCCCACGAAGAATAGCGCAATGGGCAGGCTTTGTAGAAGGGCCTAGACGTCCACGTCCTTGGCTGCGAATACGGCATTTTCCTGGATGAACTGGAAGCGCAATTCGGGCTTCTTGCCCATCAGCCTTTCCACCAGATCGTCCGTGGACGAAGCATCCTCATCGGCAATTCCGACCTTCAGAAGCACGCGGTTGCCGGGCTTCATGGTGGTGTCCTTGAGCTGCGCCGGCATCATCTCGCCCAACCCCTTGAAGCGGGAGACATCCACTTTGCTGCTGCCTTTGAATTCGCTTTTGATCAAAGCAGCCTTGTCCGCATCGTCGCGCGCGTAAACGGATTTGGCCCCTTGGGTCAGGCGGTAGAGCGGCGGCATCGCCAGGTGCAGATGGCCAGCCGCGATCAGCCCCTTCATCTCGCGGAAGAAAAACGTCAGCAGAAGCGAGGCGATATGGGCGCCGTCGACATCGGCGTCGGTCATGATGATGACGCGCTCATAGCGCAAATCCTCGTCGCGATATTTGGCGCCGGTGCCGCAGCCGAGCGCCTGGACCAGATCCGACAATTCTTGGTTCTGCTGCAATTTGCCCGCCGCGGCGCTGGCGACGTTGAGGATTTTCCCGCGCAAAGGAAGCACCGCCTGGGTGGCGCGGTCGCGCGCCTGCTTCGCGGAGCCGCCGGCGGAATCGCCTTCCACCAGGAAAATCTCGGTGCCGTTCTGGCCGTCGCGCGTGCAATCGGCAAGCTTGCCCGGCAGGCGCAATTTGCGTGTGGCGGTTTTGCGGCTGACCTCGCGTTCCTGCTTGCGTTTCAGCCGCTCTTCGGCCGCATCGATGACGTAGCTGAGAAGGCTGTCGGCTTCCTGCGGATGTTCCGACAGAAAATGATCGAAATGATCGCGCAACGTATTCTCGACCAGGCGCTGGGCATCGGGGCTGGACAGTTTGTCCTTGGTCTGGCCCTGGAATTCCGGCTCACGAATGAAGACGGAAAGCACCGCGCAGGCACCCGCCATCATATCGTCCGGTGTGATCAGCGAGGTCTTGCGATTGGAGGTGCGCTCGCCATAGGCACGCAAAGAGCGCGTGAGCCCGCCGCGCAAGCCCTGCTCATGCGTGCCGCCTTGCAGCGTCGGGATCGTGTTGCAATAGGAGTGCACGAACGGATCGGCCTGCGGCGACCAGGCGATGGCCCATTCCACGGCGCCTTTGCCGTCCCGGTTTTGAAGCTGTCCGAAAAACGGCCGCGTGACGGTCTTGGCCGAGGCCAATTCGCTTTTCAAAAAATCGAGCAACCCGCCCGGAAATTTCAAAACGTCCTCTGCCGGAATCTCCCATTCCGGTTTCAGCAGAGAGGAATCGCATTTCCAGCGGATTTCGACGCCGCGAAACAGATAGGCTTTGGATCGCGCCATGCGATACAGCATGCGCGGGGAAAAATTTGCGCTGCCGAAAATCTGGGTGTCCGGCTTGAAGCTGACAATGGTGCCGCGGCGATTGGGGGCAGGGCCCAGATCCTTCAGCTTGCTCGCTGCGTGGCCACGTTCAAAGCGCTGCTTGAACGCCCGCTTGTCGCGCGCGACTTCGACTTCCACCCATTCGGAAAGCGCATTCACCACCGACGCGCCGACGCCGTGCAGGCCGCCGGATGTGTCATAGACCTTGCCACCGAACTTTCCGCCGGCATGGAGCGTGGTCATGATGACTTCGAGCGCGGACTTGTTCTTGAACTTGGGATGGGGATCGACGGGCATGCCGCGCCCATTGTCCCGCACAATCAGGATATCGTCGGGTTTCAGCTCGATTTCGATGCGGTTGGCATGACCCGCCACCGCCTCGTCCATGGCATTGTCCACGATTTCGGCCGCCAAATGGTGCAGCGCGTGCACGTCGGTTCCGCCGATATACATGCCCGGCCGGCGGCGGACGGGTTCAAGCCCCTCCAGGACCTCGATATCCTTGGCGGTGTAGGTTTTTCCGCTCCCCTTTCCTCCGGGCGCGGGGGATTCAGAGGGCTCTTCGAACAGATCGCGAATCTTTGCCATGCGGTGACTCTTGCCCGATCCGGGCCGGGAATAAAACGGCTCTTTATGGCAATGGCCAAGCTTCCCAGGGCCGTTTTGCAGGGTTTTGCCCTACGGGCTCAGCAATTCTTAACCCGGCACCGATAATGTCCATGGCTGGGTTCCATTGGGTTCCATGGAAACGCACGCAAAAACAATTTCGGACAGCCAACGGTGCGCGCAAGAGTGGCGAGCGATACGATTTCAAGCGATCCACGCATCCTGAAAGTCCAGGTGGAGCGGGCGGCCAAGGCTATTCACGGCACCATTGTCGGTTCGCCGCTGTGGGTTTGCTTCTTCGCATTGATGTGCAGCGATCCCGTTCCCTTTCTCGGGAAGGTTTCCGTTCTCAACGCGCTCGCGCTCGTGCTTCTCGTCACATTGGCAGCGGGTTTTGCCACTCTCGTGCTGCGGGCCTATGCGCATAGTCAAGAGAGCATCGCCGACTGCGAGGCGACATCGCGCTGGCTCTCGCGCCTGCTCTGGGTCAGCGCTTTGCTGTCCACGGCATGGGGTTGCTCGGCCTGGCTTCTGTGGGATGCCGGCAATACGGCCAACCACGTCTTCATCGAACTGATGTCGCTCGCCATCGTGGCCCGCTTTCTCGTCAACCGCTCCAACCAGATTCCCTTTTTCCTCGCAAGCTTCGTTCCGATGGGATCGATGCTGTTCCTGCGTTGCGTGAGCACGCTGCAGGTGGCCGATCTCGTACTCGCCGCGCTCGTGCCGCTCTATGCCATCCAGCTGTTTCTGGACAGCATCCATATCAGCACCCGCTGGGATGAAGAGGCGCTGATGCGCTTCAGCCATGAAGACCTGTCGCGTGAACTTGAGGAAACCCGCGACGAGGCGTTGATGAAGCGCGCCGAAGCCGAAAGCGCGAACGCATCCAAGACCGCCTTCCTCGCCAATATGAGTCACGAGCTGCGCACGCCGCTGAACGCGATTCTGGGATTTTCCGAGATCATCGCCCGCGAGTGCCTCGGGCCTGTCGGCAGCCCGCGCTACAAGGAATATGCCGGTGACATCCACAATTCCGGGGCGCATCTGCTTTCGCTGATCAACGATCTGCTTGACGTCGCCAAGATCGAAGCCGGCCGGATGGAAATCGAACCGCAGATCATCGAGACGGCTCGCACGCTCGAAAGCGCGCTGAAGTTCGTCGGTGCGCGGGCACGCGACCGCCGCCAGGAATTGACCGTCGCGGTGGCGGACGAAGCGCTCATCCTCTATGCGGACGAGCGCGCCCTGAAACAGATCGTCATCAATCTGGTCTCGAACGCGGTCAAATTCACCCATGATGGCGGCAGCATCGAGGTGAGCGCCAAGCGCAACAATGCCGGCGATTTCGAGTTGACGGTCGCCGACGACGGTCCGGGCATTCCAGCGGAAAAAGTCGGGCGGATCTTCAAGCCCTTCTCTCGCGTCGACAATCGCTACGACAGCGAGAACAGCGGCACGGGCCTTGGGCTTGCGCTCGTGCGCGGACTCGCGGAGCTGCATGGCGGCCGCGCGTGGATGGAATCCGAAGAAGGCAGGGGCACACGCGTCCATGTGGTGCTGCCGATGACCGCCGCTGCGCAGGAAAAACGCCGCGCGCTGGCTTAGCGCCGCAGCGAATGCTCTCGGCCTGAAAAAAAAGGGCGCGGGAGTGAACCGCGCCCTTCGATTTTGAGATCGGGACTCCGCTTAGACCGAATAATACATCTTGAATTCGACCGGATGGGGCGTGTGCTCGAACTTGTAGACTTCCTCCATCTTGAGTTCGATGTAGGAGTCGATGAAGTCGTCGCTGAACACGCCGCCCTTCTTCAAGAAGGCGCGGTCGGCGTCGAGATGGGCCAGCGCGTCGCGCAATGAACCGCAGACCTGCGGGATGTCTTTCAGCTCCTCGGGCGGCAGCGCATAGAGATCCTTGTCCATCGGCTCGCCGGGATGGATTTTGTTTTCGATGCCGTCCAGACCCGCCATCAGCATGGAGGCATAGGCCAGATACGGGTTTGCACCCGGATCGGGGAAACGCACTTCGACGCGTTTGGCCTTGGGGCCGGCGCCGAACGGAATGCGGCAGGAGGCCGAACGGTTGCGCGCCGAATAGGCGAGCAGCACGGGGGCTTCGAAGCCGGGGATCAGCCGCTTGTACGAATTGGTCAGCGGATTGGTGAAACCGTTGAGCGCTTTGGCATGCTTGATGATGCCGCCGATGTAATAGAGGCACATTTCCGACAGATCGGCATAACCCGAACCGGCGAAGAGCGGCTTGCCCTCTTTCCAGATCGACTGATGCACATGCATGCCCGAACCATTGTCGCCATAGATGGGCTTCGGCATGAAGGTCGCCGACTTGCCGTAAGACGCCGCGACCTGATGGATCACATATTTGTAGATCTGCATGTTGTCGCCGCACTTGGTCAGCGTATTGAACTTGAAGCCCAGTTCGTGCTGCGCGGTGGCGACTTCATGATGGTGCTTTTCGGGTTTGATTCCCATGTCGCCCATGATGGCGAGCATTTCGGAGCGGATGTCCTGCGCCGAATCCACCGGCGGCACGGGGAAATACCCGCCCTTCACGGGCGGACGGTGGCCGAGATTGCCGCTCTCATATTCGGTGCCGGTGTTGTAGGCGCCTTCCAGCGCGTCGAGGAAATAGAATCCCTTGTTCATGCCGACATCGAAGCGCACATCGTCGAAGATGAAGAATTCCGCTTCGGGACCGAAATAGGCGGTGTCGCCGATTCCGGCCGATGCCATGTATTTCTCGGCGGCCTTGGAGATCGAACGCGGGCAGCGATTGTAGGGCAGGCCCGTCAGCGGCTCGTGAATGTCGCAATTGATCGCGAGGGTCGTCTGGGCAAAGAACGGATCGATCACCGCGCTATCGGGATCAGGCATCAGCACCATGTCGGATTCATTGATCGCCTTCCAGCCGGCGATGGATGAACCGTCGAACATGGTGCCCTGGCTAAACAGATCTTCGTCGATCATGGAAAGATCGAAGGTGACGTGCTGCCACTTGCCGCGAGGATCGGTGAAACGGAGATCGACGAATTTGACTTCCTTGTCCTTGATCATTTTCAGGACGGATTTTGCATCAGCCATGGGTTCTGGTTCCTGTTGGATTTAGGCGGTTAAAACTGGACGGAATACTTGCGCGTCAGATGGCGTCGGCCCCTTTTTCGCCGGTTCGAATACGGACGGACTCCTCGACATCGAGAATGAAAATCTTGCCGTCGCCAATGCGTCCGGTGCGCGCGGCCTTCAAAATGGCTTCCACCGCGGCATCGACCTGCTCGGGCATAAGCACGATTTCGATTTTTACCTTGGGCAGGAAATCAACGACATATTCGGCCCCGCGGTAAAGCTCCGTGTGGCCCTTCTGCCGTCCAAACCCCTTGGCTTCGGTGACTGTGATTCCCTGGACGCCCACCTCGTGGAGAGCTTCTTTGACCTCATCCAATTTGAAGGGCTTTATGATTGCTTCGACTTTTTTCATGGAAGGCCTGTTCCTCGTCTCCCGGTGCAGATGACACTCCGGGGAAAGGAACTAGCAGGGCCCGTGCCACCCCGGCAATTGGAAATCCGCGCAGTTTTTCAGCAGTTTATAAGGTGAACGGCATGTCATGCGGTGGTAAGTGCCTAAACTATATGCACTTTGCCCATTTTGCGTGCTGCGCTGGAACCTTTCAGCCCATTGCCCCATCAGGGGGCCTTTGCCAAGTTGGCAAGCTGGCAGGAAGGGGTTCGCATGGCCGCGCGTCCGCTTAATCCGGTGTTCGAAAGCCTGGGCACCACCATCTTCACGGTGATGTCGGCTCTGGCCACCGAATGCGGCGCGATCAATCTCGGCCAGGGTTTTCCGGACGAGGATGGGCCGGTCGGGATAAGAGAGGCCGCGGCGCGCGCGCTGCGCGACGGCCCGAACCAATATCCGCCGATGCAGGGCGTTCCGGCGTTGCGCCAAGCCATCGCAGGACACAGCCGGCGGTTCTATGACCTCGATTTTGATCCCAACAGCGAAGTGCTTGTCACGTCCGGAGCAACCGAGGCGCTGACCGATTGCATCATGGGCCTCGTCAGCCCCGGCGACGAGGCCATCCTGATCGAGCCTTGCTACGATTCCTATCCGCCGATCCTCGCCGCCATGGGAGTCAAAACCAAAATCCTGCGCCTGGCCGCGCCGGAGTTTCGCCTGACCGAGGAAGCGCTGGCGCAAGCGTTCTCAAAACGCACCAAGCTCATCATGGTCAATTCGCCGCTCAACCCCATCGGGCGGGTGTTCGACCGCGGCGAGTTGGAATTGCTGGCGGGGTTTCTCAAACGCTACGACGCGTACGCGGTCTGCGACGAGGTGTATGAGCACCTCGTCTTCGATGGGCGCGCCCATGTGCCGCTGATTTCCCTGCCAGGCATGCGCGCGCGCTGCGTGCGCGTCGGGTCGGCGGGAAAGATGTTTGCGCTCACGGGTTGGAAAATCGGCTGGATCTGTGGCCCGGCGCGCCTGGTGCAAGTGATCGCGAAGGCGCATCAATTCAACACCTTCACGACCTCGCCCGCGCTGCAATTGGGTGTGGCCCATGGGCTGCAGCACGAGATGGAGTTTGCGTTGGAGAATGCCCGCGAGCTTCAGGCCAAGCGCGATATTATTTCGGCCGCGCTGGCAGCGGCGGGCTTCGAGGTGCTCGGCAGCGAAGGCACCTATTTCATCACCGCCTCGATCCGCAACCTCACCAATGAGCCAGATCGGGAGTTCTGCAAGCGCCTGACGCACGAGGCCGGGGTTACGCCGATTCCGCTGTCGGTGTTCTATGGCGAAGACGGCCCCACCGACGTGGTGCGCTTCGCCTTCTGCAAGAAGCAGGCGGTCCTGGAGGAGGCGGGCAAGCGCCTCAACGCCCATTTCTCCGCCGTCGCCGGATGAGCGGCGAAATCCTCACCGTCGCCGAAATGGGTCAGGCCGACCGGCTGGCGGAGGAGGGCGGCGTCCCCTCGCTGAGACTGATGGAAAATGCCGGCGCGGCGGTTGCGCGTGCGGTGCAGGCGCATGATCCCAATGCCGCCGTGTTGGTGCTGTGCGGTCCCGGCAACAATGGCGGCGACGGATTTGCCGCTGCCGCCCTTCTGCGCGAACGCGGTTTGGAAGTTCGCGTGGCGTGCCTTGCCGAGCCAACTGCGTTGAAAGGTGACGCTGCCCATATGGCGAAGCGATGGGGCGGGCCAGTCACGGGACTGGAGACTCTCTCCTTTGACGGGATGAGCGTCATTGTCGATGCGCTGTTCGGCGCCGGGTTGGCACGTCCGCTGGAGGGGGCGGCGGCGGATGCCGTGGCCCGCGCCAATGCGAGCGGGCTGCCGATTGTTGCGGTCGATGTGCCCAGTGGCGTGCATGGCGATATCGGACGCGCCTTGGAAGGGGCGGGCGGGCGCACGATTCAGGCCGCGCATACGGTGACGTTCTTCCGTAAGAAGCCGGCGCATCTTTTGTTTCCCGGCCGCAGCCTGTGCGGGGAGACGGTGCTGGCCGATATCGGTATCCCGGACGCGGTGCTGGAAACCATCCGTCCACGGAATTTCGAGAACACGCCCGATCTGTGGCGCAAGAATTTTCCGCACCTTCGCCGGGAGGGGCACAAATATGATCGCGGTCATGCCGTTATCGTCAGCGGGCCCATCCACGCCACCGGTGCCGCGCGGATGGCGGCCAGAGCAGCACTTCGCATCGGTGCCGGATTGGTCAGCGTGGCAAGCCCGCTGGATGCGGTGGCCGTCAATGCGGCGCAGCTCACCGCCATTATGGTGAAGCCCTTCGACGGCGCGAAAGGCTTGAGCGCACTGCTCGCCGACAAGCGGCTGAACGCGGTGGCTATCGGGCCGGGCTGCGGCGTCTCTCCGCGGACGCAGGATTTGGTGGCGGCAGTCCTTGCATCCGGGGCTTCCGCCGTGATCGATGCTGACGGGCTGACATGTTTTGCGGAAGACCCCAACGCGCTGTTCCGCCAGCTTCATCCGACGAGCGTGCTCACGCCGCATGAGGGGGAATTCGCCCGCATCTTTCCGGAGCTGCTGAAGACTGCCGCGTCCCGTCTCGAGGCGGCGCGCGAGGCGGCGCGCATCGCCGGCTGCGTCATTGTGCTGAAAGGCCCCGACACCATCATCGCCCGTTCCGATGGGCGCGCGGCGATCAATGCAAATGCGCCGCCCTGGCTGGCGACTGCGGGCGCGGGCGATTGTCTGACCGGCATGATCGCCGGTTTGATGGCGCAAGGCATGGAGGCATTCGATGCCGCCTGCGCAGCGGTGTGGATGCATGGCGATGCGGCCAACCGGTTCGGGCTCGGGTTGATCGCCGAGGACATCCCTGAAATGCTGCCGGCGAGCTTGCGCATTTTGATCGAACAACGGGAGGGAATCGCATGCGCATTCGTATGACGTCAGTTGCCATGTGTGCCGGCTTGGCTGCGGCCGCCCTGGTGGGCGGGATCGAGATTAGGACGCAAAGCCATGCGGCGCAGGCCGCTCCGGCTGCGCCCCCGGATACCGCTGCGTTGCGCGCGCAATACGAAAAATGGCGCACGGAGTTCAAGACCTGGGGCAAGTTCGCGCCGCTGGGACAGGAATCCCAAGGCACCACGAGTCTCATCACGCCGGAGAAAGTCGCCAGCGCATTGAAGCTGGTGAAAAATGGAATCGTGATTTCGCTCGCCCATGCCGAACCGCAGGAAGTCGCCGCCGACGTGAACGAAGCGGGCATTTTCCACCGCGTCACCAATCAGATCACCGATGGCGGCACGACCGACAATTACCAGGTCAGCTATCACGGCCAAACGGTGGCGCATATCGATAGCTGGTGCCATTTCTTCGAGAACGGGCAAATGTACAATGGCGTGCCCGTCAAGGACAATTTGAGCGCCGAGAAAGGCTGCATCAAAGGCAGCATCATGAATTGGAAGAACGGCATCACCACACGCGCCGTTCTTTACGACATCGCCCAATTGAAAGGCGTCGACTGGGTGGACCCCAACACCCCGATCACGCGCGCCGACCTGGAAGCGTGGGAAAAGAAATCCGGCGTGAAGATCGGCCCGGGCGACATTCCGCTGCTCTATATCGGCCGCTGGAAGAGGCGTGCCGCACTCGGTCCGTGGACCGGGCAGGTGGCGGGTTATTATCCCGATACGATTCCATGGATGCATGACCGGCTGCCGGCCTTCATCGGCCATGATTTCAACATCGACTGGAATCCGAGACCCGGCTGGGAAGGCATGCGCAATCCGATCCATGTCGCGGTGCTGAACTGGATGGGAATCAACATCGTCGAATGTCTCGATCTGGAGGAGCTGGTGAAGACAGCGCGCCGGCTGAATCGCTATGAGTTCGCGATTTCGTTCGCGCCCATGCCGGTGGAAGGTGGCACCGGATCGCCGGTCAATCCGATCGCGATCTTTTAGCGGCACCGCAAAATCTCGCGAAAGGATTGGAGCGGCATCACATTGCAGCGATGCCGCTCCAACGCTCGCGCGCCATCACCGCCGAATGCTGGCAACCGCTGGACCAATCGGGTAGGATTCGCGCCAGCCACCCGCCAGAGTTCTGTCGTGTCTTCAATCCTGCAATTGTGCGAAGCGGTCCCTGTACGGACATTCGAGCCTGGAACGATTCTCCTTGCCGAAGGCAAGAAGTCGGGACTGCTGTATGTTTTGCTCGACGGGCAGGTGGAAATCCGCAAACGTGATTTTCAGATCAACACGGTTTCCGAGCCGGGCGCCATTTTTGGGGAGATTTCGGTGTTGCTCGATGTGCCGCATATGGCGACGGTCCGCACCGTCACGGCCTCGCGCCTGCATGTGATCGAAAACGGCGAAGCGTTCCTCAGGTCCAAACGCGACATTGCTTTCGATCTGTCGAAACTTCTTGCCCAGCGGCTGCTCGGAATCACCACCTATCTGGCCGAGCTCAAAAGCGATTACGAGGATCAGAAAGACCATCTCGATATGGTCCATCTCATTGTCGAGACCTTGGCTCACCAGCAGCCGCAGACGGTGAAGCTGGTTCTGGATGTGAAGAATTCGGAAGCTTAATTTTGAGCCTCACCCAAAGGAGCGCTGCGATGTCGACATCCGCTTTCGCGAAATATTCGTTTGCCGCGGCCGCCATCCTGTGGCTGGGCGCGGGGGCAAGCCAGGCGGCCGAGCCCTCGGGCACGGCGCAGACCAGAGACGTCAAGCCGGTCAACAGCGGCGCCAATCCCTATCGCGTCATCCGCGATTGGGCGCAGTTCACCACGGAGAAGCGGCCATGGGGTGGTTCCAATGGCGTGGCCATCGATAAGGACGGCAAGACCGTGTGGGCGACCGACCGGTGCTCGCCGTGGCCGACGCCGGGCTGTATCGGAACGAAAGCAAATCCGGTTCACCATTTCGATGAATCGGGCAAGGAGATCCGGAGTTTCGGCGCGGGCATGTTCGTCTGGCCGCACGGCATCCATGTGGACCGTGACGGAAATGTTTGGGTGACGGATGCGCGCCAGCCGAGCGCCGATGAATTCAAGAAATATCCGGGCGAGGAAAAGAAGGGCAGCTACGTCGTCAAATTCAGCCCCGAAGGAAAAGTGCTGATGATGCTCGGCAAACCGGGGGTGAAGGGAAACCCGCCCGAGGCGCTGACGGAGCCGACCGACGTCGTGACGGATCCGGGCAATGGGGATGTGTACGTGTCGGAGAGTCATACCGATGTCGAAGACTCCAACCTTGTCGGGCGCATTTCGGTGTTCGACAAGAACGGCAAATTCCTGCGCATCATCGGCAAGACCGGAACGGGTCCCGGCGAATTCCGCACACCCCATGCGATGGAGTTCGATTCACAGGGGCGCCTGATTGTCGCCGACCGGCACAACCACCGGATTCAAATTCTGACCAAGGACGGAAAATATATCGGCGAGCTGCACGAATTCAGCCGTGCTAGCGGGCTGGCGATCGATCCGAACGACGTGATCTATGTGGCGGATTCTGAATCCGCGCCACGCGTCCATCCGGGTT
>DATARE010000162.1:0-1689 GCA_036264295.1 Micropepsaceae bacterium
CACCTGCTGCGCTATCGCAATCAACGCTGGGCGCGGCGCATCGGTCTGAACACGCTCACCGGCGAGGAATGGGTGAATCACTTTGGACGGTTTCAGCCGCTGCCGGAAAATCTCACTCGCCCACTGGCGTTGCGCTATCACGGCCATCAATTCGGGGTCTACAATCCCTATCTCGGTGACGGCCGCGGCTTTCTCTTCGCGCAAATGCGGGGCAGCGAGACACGCCGCCTTCTAGACCTTGGGACCAAGGGAAGCGGCAAGACGCCATGGTCGCGCGAAGGCGATGGCCGACTTACGCTGAACGGCGGCTTGCGCGAGGTGCTCGCCACCGAAATGTTGGAGGCGCTCGGCGTCGAAACGTCCAAATCCTTCAGCCTGATCGAAACCGGCGAACCGCTCATGCGCGGGGATGAGCCGTCGCCGACGCGTTCATCCGTCCTGGTGCGCCTCAGCCATTCGCATATCCGCATTGGAACGTTCCAGCGCTTCGCCCATCTCAACGACACCGAGAGTCTTCGCGCTCTGCTCGATCACTCCATCAGATTCTATATGCCGGAGATCTGGGACGACTCGCTTGCGCGACGCGCCTTGCGCTTCTTGGGCGAAGTCTCAAATCGCGTCGCAAGAATGGGCGCCCAATGGATGGCCGCCGGTTTCGCGCACGGCGTGCTGAACAGCGATAACATCAACATCACCGGCGAAAGTTTCGACTATGGGCCGTGGAGATTTCTCCCCGCCTATGATCCCGAATTCACCGCCGCGTATTTCGATCAGGGCGGGCGCTACGCCTATGGAAGGCAGCCGAGCGTGCTCTTGTGGAATCTCACGCGACTAGCGGAATGCCTGGAAGCCTCCGCCGCCCCCAACGAACTGACGGCGGTCCTTCAGGAGTTCCAATCCACTATCCAGCATGAGTTTGCCGCGGCGGTCACCCGGCGGTTGGGCCTCTCCTCGCGCAGCCCGTCCAACGATTTGAAGCTTGCCAATGAGTTGTTCTCATTTATGCGCATCACAGCCGCGCCCTTTGAGCAGATTTTCTTCGACCTCCATGGCGGTTTGGCGGACCGAGCTCGTATGGAAAATAGCCCGGCGGCGTCCGTCTATCGTGCGCCGGAATTCGCGCAATTGCGAAGGCTCCTCGCCGAGTATCAGCCGATGGAGGGGATCGATTTGGACCATCGCTATTTTCGGCGCGCCGTGCCCTGCACCATGCTGATCGAAGAGGTTCAATCTATTTTGGAGGCGATCCGGCAATCCGACGATTGGTCGCCATTCGAAGCGAAACTGACCGAGATCGCGGAAATGGCCGATGCCTATTCCCTGCTCGCACCACAACAACACGCTCCCGAAGCGTGAAGCCTCGGGAGCGCTAAAGCGGCAAAAATCCTAGCCGACGATCGCCCAGCTGCCGTCCGGCTGCTGGCAAGCATGGCCACGGGCTGCCTGGGGACGGCCTTCGACGAAGATCTGCTGCGTGTAGTTGGCGCAACGGAAGCCATCCGGGTCGTTGTAGTAATCGCTGACCCGGAAATTGCCGTAATGGCCATTGTCCGGATTGCGCCATTCATAGGCGGCGTTGGGGCGGCCGGCGTTGAAGCCCTGATAATAAGTCTTGTAGGCGTAGCTCCGGTCGCTGCAATCCATGTTCTTGGTCAGAGCCGCGCCAATCGCGCCGCCCGCGATCACGCC
>DATARE010000171.1:0-14553 GCA_036264295.1 Micropepsaceae bacterium
CAAGCGCGGACGCGCTGAAACCGCTGGGTGATCTCTTCATCAAGCTCGTGCGGATGCTGGTGGCACCCATCATCTTCTGCACCGTGGTCCATGGCATTGCCAGCGTGCGCGAGGCCAAGCGTGTCGGGCGCGTCGCCATCAAATCGCTGATCTATTTCGAGATCATCACCAGCCTGGCGCTGATCGTGGCGCTGGTGCTGGTCAATCTGTGGCAGCCGGGCGCCGGCATGCATGTCGATCCCTCGACATTGTCGGAAAAGAGCGTCGCGTCCGTCGAAGCTTCGGCGCGCACGTTCAGCTTTGGCGAATTCCTGCTCGACATCGTGCCCGCCAGCGCGGTTGGCGCTTTTGTCGATGGCGAGGTGCTGCAGGTGTTGTTCTTCTCGATCCTGTTTGCCTTCGCGTTGTCGTCCATCGGGCCGAAAGCGACGCCGGTCGTCGATGCCATCGGAACGGCGGCGCAGATCCTGTTCAAGATGATCGGCTATGTCATGATCGTGGCGCCGATCGGTGCGTTCGGGGCAATCGCGTTCACGGTCGGCAAATTCGGTCCCTCCACCCTGTTCGCCTTGGGAAAGCTGGTGGCCGAATTTTATGTCTGCTGCGGGGTTTTCGTGCTGCTGGTGTTGTGGCCGGTCGCCTATTGGGCTGGATTCAGCCTGTTCCGCCTGATCCGTTATATCGGGGCCGAAATTCTGATCGTGCTGGGCACGAGCTCGGGCGAAACGGTGTTTCCGCGGCTGAACTCCAAATTGCGCGCGCTCGGCTGCGCCGAACCCGTGGTCGCGCTGGTGCTGCCTACGGGCTATGCCTTCAATCACGATGGCACGTGCCTCTATTTCGCGACCGTGTCGGTGTTCCTGGCCCAAGCGGTCGGCATCGACCTCACGCTGTGGCAGCAGCTGGGCCTGCTCGGAATCATGCTGATCACGTCAAAGGGCGGCGCGGGCGTGGCGGGCTCTGCCATCGTGATGCTTGCTTCCACGCTGGCCGCCACCGGCACAATTCCGGTCGCTGCGGTGGGGCTCGTGCTGGGCGTTCACCGGCTTCTGTCATCGGTGTTCGTGGCCGTCAATGTGCTTGGCAATGCGCTCGCCACCATCGTGATTGCCCGCTGGGAAGGCGCGCTGGATGTGGCCACGCTCGACCTGGAACTCCACCGCGAGCCGGCGAGCTAGTCAAACATCTGGCACGCTTGCGCCGGACCGGGCACAATGCGCAGCCGGTTGAGGAATCGCATGGACCAGAATCCGCCGCGTGACGTGGACGTCGGTGAGCTGCTGGAGAATCGCCGGCTTGGCCGGTTCCAGGTGCTCACTCTGATCCTCGGCGCGGTCACGCTGTTCGTGGACGGGCTCGATTTTTCCGCCCCCAATGTGGCCGCACAATCCATCGTCAGCGCTTTCCATGCGAAGGCCAGCGATATGGGCCTCATCTTCGGATGGGGGTATTTCGGCATGTTCATCGGCAGCGTGATCTTGGGCGCCGTCGGGGATCGCTACGGGCGCAAGGCGGGCGTGGTTTTGGGCGTGCTCGCCTACAGCCTGCCCGCGCTCATCACCGTGTTTGCGGGCTCGGTCGATGAGATGGCGCTGTGGCGGTTTCTCGCCGGGCTCGGCATTGGCGGCGTGGTGCCCAACGCGATTGCGCTTTTGACCGAGACCGCGCCCAAACGCTTCCGCGTCAGCTTCGTCATGGTGGCGTTTGTCGGCTATTCCAGCGGCAATGCGTTAAGCGCGCAAATTGCGGCTTGGTTCATACCCGTTTATGGCTGGGCCATCGTGTTTCTCGCCGCAGGCTTTGCCGGCCTGGCATTGAGCGTGTTGCTGATAGTGGCGCTTCCCGAATCGATCCCCTTCCTGGCGGCGACGCGGCCCGGCTCACCCCGGTTGCGTCCGCTTTTGCTGCGCGCCGCACCGGAGCTTCGGCTCGCGCCGGAGACGCGCATCGTGCTCCGCCGAGCCGCCAACGAGGCCAAGTTTTCGCTGAAGCTGTTGTTCACCTCTTATCGCCGCTTCGCGACACCGCTGCTGTGGGTTGCCTTCTTCGGCGAATCGCTCACCTTCATGACGCTCTCGTCCTGGCTGACCACCATTCTGGAACAGGCGGGGTTGCCGCAGATGCAGACGCGCCTCGTCTTCTCGGGCGGCGCGGTGGCGGCCATTGTCGCCATTGTGGTGTTCGGGCGGCTGATCGATCGCTTCGGCCCCCGGGCTGCGGTTGTCTCCGCCGTGTCGGCGGTGGGCGCCATCATCTTTCTCGGCACGCCGGGGCTCTCGCCCGCGGTCGTCATTATCGCCGCCATTGTGGCGTATCCGTGCGCGGCTGCGACGCACCAAGCGCTGAACGGCATCGTCGGCGGGTTTTATCCCACCATCGTGCGGGGCAATGGTGTGGGCTATGCGACGGGCATGGGGCGCATCGCCGCGATTCTGGGACCGGTGATTGTGGGTTATCTCATGTCGGCGAAGGTGCCGCTGCGCGAGGTGCTGCTGTTCATCGCGGCACCGGATCTGATGGTGGCGGCCGCCTGCGTGGGATTGGATTTCCTGCGCCGAAGCCCGTCTGCGGTCGCGGATTTCGCGCATGCCGCGCCGCGCCCGCACGCAAATGAAACATTGGCCGAAGAGTTATTGGCATGAGCAAGAAAATCCCCCGCCTGGAAATGGAACAGCTTGCCCCCAAGGTGCAGGAGACCCTGGCCGCGCGCGTGAAGCGGCTGGGTTATCTCGGCGAGTTCTTCAAATGCTCCGGGCACAATCCCGATGTGCTGGTGCCGTTCATGGAAATGACCGAGGCGCTGAAGGAAGCGCTGCCGGACCAGCTCACCGAAGTCGGCGCGCTGACGGTGGCCGGTTTGTTGGGCAATGATTATGAGCGCAATCAGCATGAACGGTTGAGCGAAAAGCTGGGCTTCGGACGCGATTGGGTGGCCGCCGTCAACCGGCTCGATCCCGAAGCGGGCGGGCCGATGAGCGGGGATGAACGTGCCGTGCAAAGGCTCGCGCTCGCCGTGGTGAAACGCCAAGCCCATGGCGTCGAAAAAGAGCTGGACGCGGTGATCGAGCGCATCGGCCATGCCCAGGCGATGGCGACATTGTTTCTGATCGGGCGCTATGTCATGCACGCCTATGTGGTGAATGCGTTGAATCTGGCGCCGCCGGTGCCTTCGATTTTTGCGGGAGATGCATCGTGAGCGATCCCTTGTGGATCACCGAAGCCGATGTCGTGGCGGCGATGAGCCTGCCCGAGGCGATTCCGGCGCTGGAGGCGGGCCTTGCTTTGGAGGCGGCCGGCCGCGCCCGCAACATGGCCAAGACCCATCAGATCTGGGGCGGCCATCACACGCTGCATGCCATCGGCGCGGTTGTCGAAGGGGCCAATGCGGTGGGCACCAAGACCTGGGCGCACACCGCCGGCGGGGCGACACCCCTGGTCACGCTGTGGAACAGCGAGACCGGCAAACTGGAAGCCATCATCGAAGCCTTCGCGCTCGGCCAGATGCGCACCGGAGGAATCTCCGGCGTGGCGACGGCGCGCATGGCGCGGCCCGATGCCGACGAGCTCGCCATCGTCGGAACCGGCAAGCAGGCCATCACCCAAGTGGTGGCCGTCGCGGCGGTCAGGCCGTTGAAGCGCATCCGGGTCTTCAGCCCGACAATCGAACATCGCCGGGCCTTCATCGCTCGATTGGAAAAGCTCTTGCCCGCAACACTGATGGTCGAAGCGACTTCAGTCGAGGAGGCGGTGAAGGATGCACCCGTTGTCACGCTGGTCACGCGCGCAATCGTACCGGTGCTGAGTGCGGGCATGCTCGCGCCGGGCACCCATCTGAATGCGGTGGGTGCGATCACGCCCGAGCGCGAGGAATTCACCCAAGACGTGTTCGGCCGCGTCTCGGCGATTGCGGTGGATTCGGTGGATTCGGTAAAATCCCTCAGCGCCGAATTTGACAAGCGCTTTGGCGATGGCGATTGGTCGGCTGTGCGGCCGTTATCGGAGCTGGTCGCGGCCAAGGCCGTGCGTCCGAAGGACGCCGATATCACGCTGTTCAAGGCCATGGGCATGGGGCTTTCCGATCTTGCGCTGGGTTTGGAGATTCTCGCCCGCGTGCGCGCCCGAGGCGGCGGCCGGCCATTCCCGCACCCCAAGCCCGCCCAGCCCCGGCTCGTGTAACGTCGTTCGAATTTTGACCGAAAACGGCTGCTCCATGACCGTGAACCCCGCTATACTCAAACCGGCTGCCTGACATGGGGATGGGACATGGGTTGGGTTCGCAGACAATGGATTCGTGGCGCGATTATCGGTGCCATTTCGCTTTCGGTTTGGCCGGCCGCGGGGGCGGAGACCGCCAATTCGTTTCCTGATTTCTCCGGCGTCTGGTGGCGCAACGCCATGGACCCGGAATTGCCGGCCGCCGGTGCCAAGCCGTTGATCAATTTGATGCGCCACGACAATGACCCGCATCTGAACGGGGGCGGCGATCCCTTGCCGCTGGTCGGCGATTACAACAATCCCATCCTGAAGCCCCAAGCGGCGGAGGCGGTGAAGAAAGCGGGCCAGCTTTCGGCAGGCGGCAGGATCAATCCGGACCCGTCCAATCAATGTGCGCCTTTCTCGCCGCCCTATATCTTCACGATCCAGCTTGGCGTTCAAATGCTGCAACGAAAGGATGAGATCGTCATGCTCTATCCGCAGGACGATCAGGTCCGGCGCGTGCGCATGAACGCGGCCCATCCCAAGAAGGTGATCCCCTCGGCAATGGGCGATTCCGTCGGCCATTACGAAGGCGACACGCTGGTCATCGACACGGTGGGCGTGAAGGTTGGGCGCGTCACCATGGTCGACCGTTACGGCACGCCGCAAAGCGAGGCGCTGCATCTGGTCGAACGCTACCGGCTGATCGACGGCATGGAAGCGAAGGATGCGATGGAGCGGCATCAGAGGCGGGCCGGCCCGGCGGGCGCCGTCCCATTCGATGCCAATTATGGCGGGCTTCAGCTGCAATACACGGTCGAAGACCCGAATGAGTTCACCATGCCGTGGTCGGCGCAGGTCACCTATCGCCGCACCATGATTCCCTGGGCGGAACAGGTCTGCGCAGAGAACATCGTGGAATATTGGCCCGGCATGAATATTGGAGTCCCGAAAGCGGACAAGCCGGATTTCTAAACCGTCGCGGCGCAACCCTGGCGAAGCGGCGAAAGGACGGGGCGATGAATTTCCAGCGGCCTGATCTTCTGCTTGCGATGACGCTGATAGCTTTGGTTGCTGCTCCGGCTCACGGGCAAGCGGCGCCGAACGGTCCGGCGATTCCCGATTTTTCCGGCTTCTGGGCCCACCCCTCGCTCGGCTTCGGCCCGCCGCTATCTGGACCGGGGCCGGTGCGCAACACATCGCGGCTGCCTTCGGGCGCTGGCAATTTCGATCAGCTGGTCGGCGATTATACCAATCCGATTCTAAAACCGGACGCCGCGGAACTGGTCAGGAAGCGCGGTGAGATTTCTCTGTCGGGGCGCGCGTTTCCCGATCCCGACAATCAGTGCCAGCAGAACCCGGTGCCGTACATTTTTTGGAACTTCGACATCCAGCTTCTGCAACAGCCGGACAAGGTCACCATTATTTACCAGCATGACGACGACGCGCGTCAGGTGCGCATGAACCAGCCGCACCCAGCCAAGGTCATCCCATCCGTACACGGAGATTCCGTGGGCCATTATGAAGGCGATACGCTGGTCATCGACACGGTCGGCGTCAAAGTTGGACGCTATGCCATGGCCGACCGGTTCGGCACGCCTTTCACGCAGGCGCTGCACGTGGTCGAGCGCTATCGGCTGATCGATTATGAGGCGGCCAGGATTGCGCAGGAACAGGCCGAGAAAGAGTGGCCGCGCGTCGGCGACAATATCGACCGTGGCTACAGGGGCAAGGGCCTGCAGCTCGAATTCACCGTGGAAGATCCCGGTGTCTTCACCAAGCCATGGTCGGCGACCATGACTTATCTGCGGGCTTCGCGCACGGCATGGGAGGAGCGGATCTGCGCGGAAAATGTTGGGCACTATTATGAAGGCGCGCAGTATTATTCGGACAGAGACGCCCACATCCCAACCGCCGACAAGCCCGATTTCTGAACTATCCCTTGGGATCGTAGAAGGTCAGACCTTCGATTTTTTCGGCTTCGCCGGGGTCCAGCCGCGCCCTGAGCTCGATCACGTTGCGGTCGGGATCGCGCACGAACACCGAGACATGGCCATCACCGAACGTCACCGGCCCTTGCGTAATGGTGGCGCCCATGTTCTTCAGCGCGGCAATGGTGTGGGGCATATCCGCAACCCGAAATGCCGCATGGGTGTAACCGGGATGCTTTTCCGGCACGTCCATCAGGATGTTCTTGCCGCCGGTGCGGTCGACGCCATTGACGATGAGGTTCAGCTCGACCCCTTCCGAATTCTTGATGATGATGACGGCGTCGAAATCGACCTCGTGCTCCACTTTGAAGCCAAGTCCGGCATAGAAGGCGAGCGCACGCGCTTTGTCGGCCACCCGAATGCCAAGATGATCAATTTTCTCGATGGCAATCATGGAAGATTGGTCTCTTTCTCAGGCGCTGTTTATTCCGGCACGGATTCGGACGCCGGTTTGCCCTTGTCGAAAATTCGCATCTCGATATAGCGCGCCGGTTTGCCGCTGAGATTTTGCTGCCGGTGAACGGTGCCGCGCGGCACATAATTGTAATCGCCGGCCTTCAGCACCTGCGGCGGCTTTCCCTTGACGGTGAAGGTGACTTCGCCTTCCTGCACCGCGGTCCATTGCTCGCCCGGATGGCGGTGGAATTCATTGCCCGAACCTGGCGGCATGGTGACCGATTGCAGACCTACTTCCCGCATCGGGTCTTTTTCCAGCGGCATGGTGAAATAGCGGTTGTTCTGCATCTTCGGCGGTTCCGCCGCCTGAGCAGCCGCCGCTGCGAGCACGCCCATTGCGACGAGCGCTGCCGGCCCAATAAACATCTTCAAGGGCAATGTCTTCATCGGATTCCCCTTTTGGAGTCCCTAATCGGGGGGAACCCTACATCGTCATATTCGCTTCGGGAAGCAACTCTAGTGCCGGTTGGTGCCCGACCGCTAACAAACCCGGCTAGAACGTCCGCGTTGCGCAATGCGTGCATAAAGCCGACGCGACCGAGCCTTCCGCCCAAGGCCCATCATGCCGAATGCGAGCAAGCCCGCAGCAAGGAGGCTCAATGAGCCGGGCTCCGGAATCTCCGATGTATCGTCTTCCGCCGGGTCTCCGCCAGTAATTGAACTTCCGGCGAAAAGCAGGCCGGTGGAATAGATTTCATCGCCGACATTTCCCACCGCCATGATGAGTTCATAGGTGCCTTCCGTCGATGAATCGAAATTGAAGATGGCATTCACCCATGGGACCGAACCGCCGGGATCGGCGTTTGGATCGCCAAGCTGAAACGGATAGCGGATCGGACCGAATTGCGTCGCGTCGGGCTCTGCTCCTGACGTGCCGCCGGTCGCGCCGCTCAAAAAGAACGTGTCGCCGCTCAAGGAGGCGGTGCTGGGTGTGAGCGTCAGGCCCGAAGGAAACGACACGAAACCATAGCCGGGAACGGCCTGGCTGTTGCTGCTGGTGCGCGCAGTGAACAGATTGAGCGCCACCGCGCCGGTCGGATTGCCGAACATGTCGACGGGAAGCAGATAGGCCGAAGCCCAATCCGAAAAGGTTTCTGTGCCGTCATTCGTGATGAAGGAAAAATCGAAATTCAGTCTCTGCTTCGCGGTGGCGGTGAAGACCGGCGAAATCATCGCGCTGCCATTGGTGGTGCCAATGATGCCGTTTGCCGGATCGCTGGGAATGCTCGGAATGCCGGGAATGGTATTGATATTGAAACCGGAACTGACAAGACCGGGCCAAGCCCCATCCTGCGCGACATTGCTGGTATCGGTCAGGATATAGCAGGTGGTTGCAGAGCCGCTTGGCGATATGAACGGACTTGAAGTTGCCGCAACGCCTCCACCGACGCCGAACAAATTCCACCCGCTCGGGACGTTTCCGCCGCCCACTCCACATGTCACGGGTCCTGCGTTGGCGGTGTCAATGCTCAAGCATCCCAATGTCGCGCCTAGCATCAAAGCGCATCCGGCCGTCTTGAATCCCCTCACCGCAATCCCCTTTGCTTCTGCAAAGATTAAGCATTGCCACGGAAACAAATTTTTACCTTGATCTGAGTCAAAACACCGACGATTGGTCGACGCGACGAGCGAATGGTGTTGCGGCCTGAGCGCGATTTTTCATGGACCGGAAAAATCGAAAGCGGAAGATCGCATTGCCCTCGGCTCCGTGCGATTGCATGCTATATGTCAGGGATGAAACAGACCTGTCCCAGCAGCGTCACGCTCCTGCATCGGAGCTGCTCCCAATTGCACCCCAATTCGCGTCCTATTTTCGCCGCCGCCGGCATCGTTCCGGCAGGGAATGCCTGGAGATTTCGCGCCCGATTCCGCAAAAGAGGGGGAGGGGGTGTAGATGAACGGCGAAAGGAAAAATGCCCGACCGGCTGGCCCCGTTGGCAGCGACAGATTAAACACGGAGGCCATGAGACACGAACGAAGGGTTCGCGTTCTTTATGTTGGACCGGATGCCGCCGAAGCGTCTTTACAGAATGAACATCGATGACGGAGTTCGCCATGCGTAACGATTATTTCCGCGATTGCACGGGTGCCACGCCCAAGCCGCTGGATCTTTGGGAGCCCATCGTCATCCCCAAGGAGGAGATCGACGCGGAAATCGAACGCCTCGCCAATCTGCCCGCGCCAGCCAATGGCCGGCGGCGTTCGCTGTTCGTGCATCCGCGCAATCAGAAATCCCAAGGCTTGGCGCCCGGCATCGAGGTGGCGCTCGATGTGCTGAGGCCCGGGGAGCGCACCACGACATATCGGCAGAACTCGACGCAGGTGAATTTCGTCATTCAGGGCAGCGGCATATCCGTCGCGGGTGGCCGCCGCTGGAATGTGAATCTGTACGATGTGTGGAACACGCCTTCGATGCAGCCCTATTGGCACCAGAACAATGGCGATGGGCTGTTTGTGCGGCTGACCTATTCCAATGCACCGCTGCTCGACATGATGAATGTGCATTATGTCGAAGAAAATCCGCCGCCGGTTCAGGCTGTCTCGCATGAGGCTTTGTCGGAGGAAGACAAGAAGCGCCGCACCAGCCCGTTCGGCTCGTTCAAGCTGAACGAGGAAGGCGCCTGGATGATGCCCTATGAGATCCTGATCAATCCGCCGACCGTGGAATCGCCCGCGCTGCATTGGCCGTGGGCGGAGGTGAAATCGCATTTGGACAAGCTGGAAGCGCTCGGCAAGGACTATGTCGGGCGGCGGCTTTATCTGCTCTACAATCCCATGACGGGGCGCACCAACGGCACCACGCCGAATTTCTTCGCCACCATGACCATTCGCCCGCCCAAGATCGTGGACCGGCCGCACCGCCACACTTCGGCGGCGATCAATTATTATTTCCACGGCACGGGGCGTTCGACCGTGGAAGGCAAGGTCTATCAATGGAAGGCGGGCGATCTGATGCTGTCCGCGCCCGGCTGGGCGGTGCACAATCACGCCTCCCATGACGATTACGTCTATGAGCTGACGGTGCAGGATCAGCCGCTGAACATCGCGATGGAAAGCCTGCTGTGGCAGGAAAGCCTGAAGCTGCCCATGGCAGTGCTGGGCGTGGAAGAAGGCGTCGGCACCAATCGGGCGGCGGGCTGACCATGATCCGGCTCGATGACAAGGCGCTGAAGGGATCGTTTCCGCCCATCGTGACGCCGTTCAAGGATGACGGCACGGTCGATTACGACACTTACGCCAGACTGGTGGAATTCCATGTGCAGGGCGGTTCGCCCGGCATCGTGGTGACCGGCACCACCGGCGAGCCGTCCACACTGACGCCGGACGAGCGCACCCAACTTTTGAAAGTGGCCATTGCCGCGGCGAACAAGCGCATCCAGGTGGTGGCTGCGACCGGCACGCAGAATCACGCCGACACCGTGGCGATGACGGAAGCCGCCGACAAGGCCGGAGCCGACGCGCTTCTGATCGTGACGCCTTACTTTATCCGGCCGCCGCAGCGTGGGCTCGAAGTCTATTATCTCGATCTCTGCCGGCGCACGGATCTGCCGGTGATGATCTATCACATTCCCGGCCGGGCGGCCGTGAACGTCACCGCCGAGACCGTGGTGCGTATCGCCGAAGCCGCGCCCAATCTGGTCGGCATCAAACATGCGGTGAACGATCTGGCGCTGGTCAGCGATCTCATCGCAAAACTCGGCACCGAGTTCCGCATCCATGTGGGGCTGGAGGATTTGTCCTTCCCCATGGTCTGCCTCGGCGCGCATGGGCTGATGAATGCGGTCGGCAATCTTCTGCCCGGCAAGGTCCAGGAACTTTACGCCGCCACCGCGGCAGGCGATCTGAAACGCGGCCGTGCGCTGCATTATGAATTATGGGAGTTAAACCAAGCCGTGTTCTTCGACACCAATCCAATTCCGATGAAATATATGATGAAGCGCCTTGGCATATTGCCGAATGAAAACCATCGGCTCCCGATGGTGCCGACCACGCCGGAGCTGCGCGCCAAATTGGATGCCGTTCTCAGCCGCGCGGGGCTGGTATGACCGCCATGATGGACCGCGTTGTCGCCGCAACCGATCCGGCGCTGATCGAAGATCTGGTCGATGCCAACCGCATTCTCTATCACCTTGGCGTGGTGGACGGCTTCGGTCATGTCAGTGTGCGCGATCCCATCGATCCGTCGCGCTTCATCATCTCCCGCAGCATGGCGCCCGCCCTCGTCACCGCGAACGATCTGATGGCCATTCGTCTGGATGGGCGCCCCGTCGCCGATAACGCCCCCACGCCCTATCTCGAACGCTTCATCCATGGCGAAATCTATGCGGCACGTCCCGATGTGGTGGCGGTGGTGCACAGCCATTCGGCGGCGATCATCCCCTTCAGCGTGGTGCCGCAGGCGACGCTGAAACCCTTGTCGCATATGAGCGGCTTCATCGGCGATGGCGCGCCGGTGTTTGAAATCCGCGATACCGCAGGGCCCACCAACGACATGCTGGTGCGCAGCCCGGAACTGGGACAGGCCCTGGCGAAATCCCTGGGCCGCCACAACATCGTGCTGATGCGCGGCCACGGCTCAACGGTTATCGGGTTCAATCTGCGTCAGGCGGTCTATCGCGCGGTCTATGCCGAGGTGAACGCACGTCAGCAATCCGAAGCGTTGCGGCTGGGGACGCCGATCTACCTCACGCCGGGGGAAGCCGTGGAATCAGCCAAGGCGAATGACGGCCAGCAGGATCGCGCCTGGAACCTGTGGCAGCGCGCCATCGAGGGTGACGTTTGAAGTCGCGTTGGCTTGAACGGAATCCTATTAAATTCGTCATCGCCGCCCTCGTGGCGGCGACCCATAATCTCCACCCACGACGGTGATCATGGGTGACCGGCACTTCGGCCGGTCAAGACATTCAATGGGATCAATTCCATCCAAAACCACTTTAAGCCAGCCTCAGTTGAGCCCGTAAAGAGCGCGGGCATTGTCGTCGAGGATGCGGTCGATCACGGATTTGCCGACCTTTTCCTCTTTTTTCAGCAGGCGCAGCGCCTCGATCTGGGCTGACGTATCGGCGTGCCCGTAATCGGTGCCGATGACCAGATTGTCTGCGCCGCCCTGTCTTAAAATATAATCGAGATCGTCCGTGCACTGACAGGCAACATAGATATTGTTGGCCTTCAGCGGATCGGCCGGGAATTTGCGGTTCTTGCGCTGGAAACGCAACGCCAGATCGTTGAACGCGTAGGGCAGCCATTGCGCGCTGGTCTCGATGAAGCCCCAGCGCAATCGGGGAAACTTCGCCGGAACATCGTCCATCAGAAGATTGTGGAATGCGCCGATGGCCGGCAGCTTCGAGCGGCAGAAACCGCCTTCGGTGGCATAGAGGTTGTGCAGCGCGAAGCTGTTGTAACCGGAGTGAAAACAGATCGGCAGGCCGATATCCTGCGCCATTTCGTAGAGCGTGAAGAAATACGGGTTGGTCAGCCGCATCTCCGCTTCGACCCCACGCAGGAAAATACCGCAAGCGCCGTTCTCCTTCGCGAAGATCAGCTCCTTGCGTGTCTCCTCCATCGCGCGCAAAGGCGGCATGACCACCCAACGCAACCGTCCCTTGCCCTGTTTCCAGATGTCGGCAAGCCAGCGATTGTAGCTGCGGCACAGCGCGACTTCGACGGTGGGATCCTGCGTCCAGGGGCGCAGGAACACCGTCGGATAGAGCACCTGCACATCGATATCGAGCGCATCCATGTGATCGAGCCGCGCCTGCACATTGCGCATCTCGCGCGACACGTCGGAGGTGTTGGAGCCGACATTGTGCTCCTTGGGCTGGAGCCGGCCATCGATGATCCAGAACTCCTTCTGGATGCCGCCTTCATTGCTCCGCGCATGCTCGCCCTCGACCTGGCGGACGATGCGCGGCTTCAAATGGCGGAATTGCGGCTCGATATAATCGAACGTCGTCATCGTCTCGATGACGTGTGCATCGGCGTCAATGCTACCCATTGGTTTCCTCAAAGCGATATAGCGTTGCGGAAACAATAGCGGCGATAGCGGCCCGGGCACAATGCGCGCCGGACTTCTGCAAGTCCCGTTACGACCTGAGGATGGATTGCAGGAAAGCGCGCAGCTTCGGGCTCACCCCAACGGCGAACCCCGCAACCAGGGCAGCAATAAGTCCGCCGCTGGCATTGGCATCCGCCAGCCCGCGGATTTTCCGGCCGAGCTCGGATCCCAACCCCGCAGCGTCTTCCGCCGCTTCCAGGGAGGGGATTGGTTCGCGCCGGCGGCGCCGTGGCCGGATCGTGGAGCCGGCCGCCGCGATCAGCAGAAGTGCGGTCACCAGGACCAGAATTCCCGTCAGAACCGAGGCCGCCGGCGGCACCACGTAAATCGAAAGGAAGAGATAAAGCGCAAACGCGAAATAGCCGATGGCGACGATGGCTGCGATCAAAGCGATCAACACCATCGCCAGCGAAATCGCTAGGCGCATAAAGAAACGGCTGATCACGGTTTTAACGGCGGCCGCCGAGGAGAAGCCCGAACAGGATGCCGGCCACGAAAACCGCCGCGGCCGTGCCGAGCGGACGTTCTTCCATCTCCTCGATCACGGTCTGGGCCGTGCTCTTGGCTTCGCTCCAGCCGCGTTCGGCGGTGGCGCGGAACTTGTCGGCGGCTTCGGCACCACGGTTGCGGGCCGTGTCTTTAAGGATTTCGCCGATCTTGGAGAAATCGGCACGAAGATTCTTCAATTCCGCGCGCAGCGCCTGAATGTCGCCGTCGGCGTTTGCGTCCATGGTGGTGTCGCCAGCATGCTCGTTCATTGACAATCCCTCTTAGCCTGGGGCCCCCAACTCTCCATGCGATATGGCGCTACCTGCCAATTTCCGTCAATAAGGCTTGATGTCCGGCGACCGCATCCGGACAAAAAAGAGCCCCGGACGAGGCCCGGGGCTCAGGAAAGGAGGCAGAATGGAAGGGGCACTGCCTGAAACCGACTTTTAGAGCCATCCGCGGAAGCAGCATTGATCTTTGTCAATCCATTCAGAGCCGGTCGTCGAAATCGTCACAGCTCTCGCCAAAGGCCGCCAAGCCCTCGTCCAGATAATCCCCGAGAAGGGGCAGCTTAAGCAGATATTCCGCCGTACGCTTGTTGTGCTCGGTACGGGCGACGTTCAGCGCCTCCTGCCAGTCGCCAATCTCATAGGTTCCCCGGCCGACCCAGGCCAATGCTACCAGGTTGATCTGCTCCTCCTCGTCCAGCGCCCGGATGAATTCCAGGAGCTCAAGCCGGGTTGCATCGATGTTATCCGGCAAATCTTCCAGCGCGTCGGTCATGCCGTCGTCGGCGGCATTCGATCCGGAATCGGGGTCGCTGATGTCTTCCTTGGCGTCGAAGGCGCGCGCCTTGGCGATGATATGGCAGACCTTGTCCGGGTTAATGGCAAGCTCGACGCCCGGTGGAAGTTCGGGATCGGGCGTGATGATCTGGTTCATTAGGGTCCTCCGGCTCCCGCTGAGTGGCGGCGCTCCAGCTTTCCGTTGGTTACGTGCGGTGGGGGATAAGGTTCACCTCAAGGAACGGAAAAACACATCCTAATTCCGGTGTAGCTCGGCGGCTTTGGCTTCCACGGCGCGCATCACCCGGAGCACATTGCCGCTCCAGATCTTGGCAAGATCGGCCTCGGTATAGCCCGCCGCCAGCAGGCGCTTGCTGATTTCCGGCAAGCCCGCGACATCCTCCATTCCCGTAACCCCGCCGCCGCCGTCCCAATCCAGCCCAATGCCGACATGGTCGGGGCCAACCAGTTTCAGGACATGGAGAAGATGCGCCATGAAATCATCCATGGTGCCTTTGGGCAGTTTGTACTGCGCCTCGATGGCGTGACGGTCGGTCATGTAGGCGTTCAGCCTGTCGCC